>NZ_JBHYMC010000046.1:0-56479 GCF_042742535.1 Streptomyces sp. NPDC058880 | reverse complement strand
GTGTCGGGACGGGCAGCACGGCGGACGCCGAAGTCTGTTCGACGCCCGTATGGCCGGGAATCCGGATCCCAAACCGGTCGGGGAGTCCCCGGGGCAGGTTCAGCCCCGGCGCGGCGGGACGGCCATGACCGCTCCCTCGGCGACGGTGGGTGCGGTGGCAAAGGCCAGGTCGGCGCCGGTGATCTCCAGGAGCCGGGCCAGCCGGCGCGGCACGGTACCCGCCAGGACCACCGGCCGGTCCAGGACGGCGGGTTGCAGCATGATGCCGAGCGCGGCCGAGTCGACGAAGGTCACCGCGGTGACGTCCAGGACGAACCGGCTGACACCGGGCGCCGCGGGATCCAGCGCGGTGCGCAGGTCCGCTACGGTGTCGATGTCGAACTCACCCGCCATCACGACGATGCGCACGTCACCGTCGGACCGGGTCTCGACATGACCGCGCGCCTCGGCATCGTGCGTGTCCATGCTGCTCACGTCCTTCTCCTCCGTCAGCCGGTGCGGGGCAGTTTGACCACGGTGACGAAGAAGTCGTCGATCTGCTGGATGGCCCGGATGAACTGGTCGAGGTCCACCGGCTTCGTCACGTAGGCGTTAGCGTGCAGCTTGTAGCTGCGCAGGATGTCCTCCTCGGCGGCCGAGGTGGTGAGCACGACCACGGGGATGTGGTTCAGCTCGGGATCCGTCTTGATCCGTTCGAGGACCTGCCGGCCGTCGTACTTGGGCAGGTTCAGGTCGAGCAGGATCAGATCGGGGCGCGGGGCGTTCGCGTGCTCGCCGCGGCGGTAGAGGAAGTCCAGCGCCTCCAGGCCATCCCGCACCACGTGCAGCACGTTCCCTATTTTGTTGTCTTCGAAGGCTTCGCGGGTCATCAGCTCATCGCCGGCGTCGTCCTCGACCAGGAGGACTTCGGCGGGGGTGGCTTGGGGACGGTCTGCGGGAGTGCTCATCGGCTGGTTCCTTGTGTGGGCAGGGGGGTGGGCGGCGCCGTGTCTGCGCCGGGCCCGGCGGTCCGGGGCGTCTCCGCGCCGACGGCCGCGGGAGTGGTCGCGACGGCGGCGTCGGGGAGGGTGAAGACGATCCGGGTGCCGTCCACGTGGTCGGTGTCGATCCGGATCCGCCCGCCGGCGTGCTCGACGATCTTCTTGCACAGCGAGAGGCCGATTCCGGTTCCGCCGTAGGTTTCCCGACCGTGCAGCCGCTGGAAGATGACGAAGACCTTCTCGGCGAACTCGGCGGGTACTCCGATGCCGTTGTCGGTGACGGTGAAGGTGTGGAATCCCGCCTCCGCTGCGGGGTCGTCGACGACGGCGACCTCGACGCGCGGAGTTCGCTCGGGCGAGCGGAACTTGACGGCGTTGCCCACCAAGTTCTGCCACAGCATGGTCAGGAGGGTCGGGTCCCCCACCACAGCCGGGAGACGCTCGGGACGGATGATCTCCGCGCCGCTCTCCTCCACTGCGGCCGCCAGGTTGCGCAGAGCCCGGTCCAGAGGGCCGTCCAGCGCGACCGTCTCCCGCGCGTCCTGTACGCGGCCCACCCGGGAGAACGCCAGCAGGTCGTTGATCAGAACCTGCATCCGCTTGGCGCCGTCGACGGCGAAGCCGATGTACTGGGCGCCGCGCTCGTCGAGCCGGTCCCCGTAGCGCTTCTCCAGCAGTTGGCAGAAGGAGGCCACCTTGCGCAGCGGCTCCTGGAGGTCGTGCGAGGCCACGTACGCGAACTGTTCCAGCTCGGCGTTGGAGCGGCGCAGCTCCACTGCCTGGGCGTCGAGTTCGGCGGCCGTGCGGTCGAGCCGCTCCGCATTGCGCCGCGAGGCGTTGAGCTCGGCGACGGTCCGGTGCCGCATGGCCTCCACCGCCCCGGCCAGGTCCCGCAGATCGGACGGGCCGCGCAGGGGGATCTCGTGGTCGAAGGCCCCGTCGGCCACGCGCTGGGAAGCGGTCCGCACCAGGGCGAGCGGCCGCAGCACCCCCACGTGGAGTAGGACGGCGAGGGCCGTTCCGGCCAGCAGGAACGCCACGGCGATCGCCATCAGGATGTGGTCGCGCTGCGAGCGCGCCTCTGCCAAGGTGGTGCGGGCGTCGGCCTGGATGCGGTCGAGGCGTGCCTGCTGCGCGGCGATGCGGCGGCGGACCTCGTCGAAGCGGTCCTTGCCCGCCTGGAGGGAGGGCGGTGCGGTGCCGTCCTCGACGGAGGCCATGGCCGGGGCCGCGAACTCCCCGCGCCAGGTCCGGGCCGCTGCCTCGACGGCCGCCAGGTCCTCGCGCACACCGGTGTCGCCGTCGAGGAGCGTGGACAGGTGGCGGACGGCTGTCGTTTCGTCGGCCAAGCCGCGTTCGTACGGCTCCAGGAGCGCGGGTTCGCCGGTCAGCAGGTAGCCGCGGACACCGGTCTCCTGGTCCAGGAGGGCCGATTCCAGCCGCAGGGCGTCCCGCTGGGCGGGCAGAATCCCGTCGACGAGCCGGTTCCCGGCCGTCGTGGTGTGCGACAGGAGGGCGGCGCCGAGCGCGCCCGTCCCGACGACCATGACGGCGAGTACGACCAGCACGCCGGTCAGCCAGCTCCGGAGGCTCGGTCCTCGGCGCCCCGGGGTGCGTCCTCGGGGTGCTTCGGGCGGCTGTGCGGGGGAGGTCACGTGGGGGAGTTCCATTCCAGGTGGAGGACGGCGACGTCGTCGGCCAGGCCACCCCAGTCCGCGGCGAGGCCCTGTGCCGCCTGGATGAGGGTGTCGACGAACGGTTCGGCGGCGAGGCCGGCGTGGCGGCGGGCGATCTCCAGGAGGCCCTCCTCGTCGAGGCGGTCGGGGCCGGGACCGACACGCCCCTCGATCAGCCCGTCGGTGAAGAGCATCACGGCGTGGCCGGCCTCCACGGGTACGTCGGTGACGGGCCAGCCGGCGCCCCAGCCGGGCACGATGCCCAGCGCGGGCCCTCCCGGAACGGTACGCAGCTCCACACCGGCCGCGGAGCGGACCAGGAAGCCCGGGTGTCCGGCGCGTTGCACGCGGACGGTGCCGGTGCCGACGGGGCGGGTGAGGGAGACCAGTGTGGCGAAGATCTCCGGGCCGGAGCGCTCCGCCAGCAGGATCCGTTCCAGAAGTCCCAATAGTTCGGCGCCCCGGGCGCCCGCCATGACGAAGGACCGCCAGGCTACGCGCAGGCACACGCCGAGCGCCGCCTCGCTGGGGCCGTGGCCCGACACGTCGCCGACGACGGCGTGCGTGGCCCCGTCGGGGGTCTGGACGACGTCGTAGAAGTCCCCGCCCAGCAGCGTCTGGGCGCGCCCGGGATGGTAGCGGGCGCAGACACTGACGGCATCGGGCGCATTGTCCAGCAGTAACGGCGTGGGAAGCAGGCCGCGTTCGAGGCGTGCGTTCTCCTCGGCGCGGAGCCTGCTCGCCTGGAGGGCGACGGCCGCCAGTTCGGTGCGCTTGCGCTGGATCGCGTAGCGGATGGCGCGCATGAAGACGTCGGCTTCCAGACGTCCCTTGACGAGATAGTCCTGGGCTCCGGCCGCGACGGCGGTCAGGCCCGCCTGTTCCTCCGACAGGCCGGTCAGGACCACGACCGCGGCCTCGGCGGACACGGCAAGGACCTTTTCCAGCCCGTCCAGGCCCTGTGCGTCCGGCAGGTGCAGGTCGAGGAGGACGCACTCCGGCGCCTCGGCCTGCAGCAGCCGCAGTGCGTCGGCGAGGGACCGGGCCCGGCCGAGGCGGACCTCGATCCCGCTGTCCTCCACGAGCTCCTCGACGAGCACCGCATCGCCCTCGTCGTCCTCGATGAGCAGGACGTATGGAGGGATGCCGTTCCACAGCGCCAGCGAGTCGCCCGGCTGGCCGGAGGACGCGGGCCGGGGCCGGATCATCGCCTGCTGCGGTGCACGGGCGGCCGGGCGCTGGGCCCCGAGCCCGGAGATGCTCACCATGGCGTCGCGTCTGCCCCTTCTTGTTCGGACGGCGGACGCCCGACGGACGCCTGGCTCCGTCGGGTAAGCCTAGAGTGATCATTTGCCGGAAGGCAATATTTTACGAACTCAATGATTCTGCCATGCCGACGGACGGGCCCGGCACGCCCCCCGCGGCCGCCGGTCAGGCGCTGTCGGGGATCCGGGCCGGGGACGGCTGCCCGGCCGCCTCCCGGAACGCCGTCAGGCCCGCGGTCAGTGCGTCCACGGCCTCGGGTGCCATCCGGCCGAGCACCGCTGACAGCTCTCGTATCCGGATCTCGCGCCGCTCCTCCAGCAGCGCACGCCCCCGCGGCGTGAGCCGCACCTCCACCTCGCGCCGGCTCGCCGGATGCGGTGAGCGGGTCAGTAGCCCCATGGCCTCCAGCCGGTCGCAGAGCCGGGTGACCGACGGCGGACGGGCACCGAGCACGTGGCCCAGGGTCCGCAGATTGACGCCCTCGGCCCCCTCGACGGCGAGCAGAGCCCGCAGCTGCGACGGTGACACGGCGGGTTTCACGCCGTCCTGGCCCCTGGCATGCAGCACGGCGAGGAGCTCCGCCGCGGCGGCGAGGACCGCGGCCGGGTCCTCGTACGCGTCGGAGCGGCCGGGACGGGCCATGCCACCACTGTGCCACCCGCCCGTCCGGGCGGCCCACCCCGCGCCGCGGTCCGCCCCACCGCGCGGTCCACCCCGCGCCGCACCCCGTCCTGCGCCGCGCCTACCGCTCGACGCCGCCGGGCTGCGTACCCGGCCTGCCGTGCCAGTCCAGGCAGACGACCATCGCGTCGTCGGTCGCGTCCACACCGCCCCGGAAACCGGGCAGTTCCTCCAGCAGCGCGCGGGGCACCTGCGAGGGAGGCAGCAGCCGGGTGCTCGCGACCGCCCGGGCCAGGGCATGCAGCCCGTAGCGCTCGCCCGCCGGGGAAAGGACGTCGTAGACGCCGTCGCTCAGGAAGAACAGCCGGTCCCCGGGCAGGATCCGGAAGCGCTGGCAGGTGTAGACCGTGTCCTCGAACATCCCGAGCGGCAGCTGCGCCTCCAGCCCGAAGGGTTCCAGCGTGCCCCCGCGCAGCCGCCAGATCCGGGGCGACCCGGCGTCGATCACCTCGGCCTCGCCGGTGTCCAGGTCGAAGCGGAGCAGCAGCATCGCCAGGTGCAGCCGCCCCTGGTACTGGCCGTAGAGGGCCTGGTCCGCCAGCGCCGCCTGGTCGGCGAGGCCGAGTCCGGCCCGCCGGGCGTTGCGCAGGGCGCTGACGGCGAGACTGGTCAGCAGAGCGGCGTCGATGCCCTCACCCATGCCGTTGTTGACGGTCAGCGTCAGGTGGTCGGCGGAGGCCGACCAGTCGAAGCTGTCGCCGTGGATGGCGTACGCGGGCTCCAGCTGGGCCCCGAGGTCGTACTCGGGCCGCGAGCAGGAGCGCCCGGGCAGCAGCTGCCACTGCATCTCGGCGGCCAGGGTGAGCCGCCTCGCCCGGCGCGCCTGGAGGAAGAAGTCGGTGTCGCGGTCGGCGACGACGATCTCGTGGGCCAGCGCGTCCGCCACGTCCTGCAGCGGTCCGAGCAGTGCGCCGACCCGGACTCCGGCCGGGTAGCGGACGCTCAGGACCCCGATCCGGTCGCCGCGCACGCTCACCGGCAGGTGGACGGTGGCTCCGTCCGCCCCGGACACCACGTGCGGCTCCTGGGCGCCGAAGGCCCGGCCCTCGGCGCTGTTGTACGCCGACACGGAATCGACGGTGAAGGGGCGTGCCGTGACCGGCTGCAGCCGGGCGCAGGCGTAGTCCGCCATGAGCAGTTCCGCGCTGGCCGCCCCGTGGTCGCGGGTGAGGACGCCGCGGACTTCCTCGAAGAGTTCGTGCGGCGCCGCCTCGCGCAGCCGGCGTTCCACGTTCCCGCCACCCTCGCTGTGTTCGCCTTCGGTCACCGGCCCCGCACCTGTCTTCCTCGCAACTGCCAAGATGGGGGACGACGGAGCCGCCGGCCCGCCGGGGAAGGCTGCGCGTACGTCCGGTAGGGAGTGTCACATGAGTCAGCCGTCGATCGGCTCCCCGCGGCCCGCTGTGTCGGCGGTGGGGGAGATGAGCGAGCTGATCGAGCTGTTGGAGGTGGTCTGGGAGCGGGGCCGGGACACGGTCAGCGACCAGCCCGTCTCCTCCGCGCAGGCCCGGGTCCTGTTCCTCGTGGAGGGCAACGGCCAGCTGAACCTGCGTGAGCTCGGCAGGTTGCTGGAGGCCGCCCCGCCGTCCGTCACGCGGCTCTGCGACCGCCTCCAGGCCGTCGGCTTCCTCGAACGACATCCCGGCTGCGACGACCGACGTGAGGTGCTGCTCCAGCTGACGCCCGCGGGCCGGACGTACCTCGCACGGCTGCGCGCCCGCAGGCAGCAGGTGCTGGCCGAGGCCATGGCCGCGATGCCGCAGGCCTCCCGCGCCGCCCTGGCGGCGGGGCTCGCCGCCTTCTGCGCGGCGGTCGCGGAGCCGCTGCGGCTGCCGGCTCCGGAGTCGTTCACCGGCAGGACCGCCTGACCGGAGCCGGGCGCCGGCCCGCCGCGGCTGCCTTCTGCCGCCGCGGCCCCTACCGGAGCGGGTCAGCTCAGGCGGAGGGCCGTCGTGATGGTCTTTCCGTCGGGACGGGCGGTGCAGTCGACCTGTTCCGTCAGACGCTGGACGAGCGGCCAGCCGTACCCGCCGGGCTGCTCGACCGTGCCCGTACGGGCCGCGGGCAGGCGGGGGCTGGCGTCGCTGACGGACAGCCGCAGGACGTCGTCCGCGATGTCGGCCCGGAAGGCGGTGACGCCGGCACCGTGCCGGATCGCGTTGGTGACCAGTTCCGACGTGACGAGCAGAGCATCCGCGGCGGTGGCACTGCCGAGGTCCACCCCGGCGCGGAGCAGCAGTTGACGGACCTGCTCACGGGCCGCGGCCGCGGTGCCGGGCGGAGCGGCGGGCCGGTGACCGCCGGTGCCCTCACGCTGCTGCTGCGCGCCCCGGGAGGCTTCGGGCGACGGGGGTGGGATCATGCTCACCGCCCGCCCGTGGACGCACGGGCCGGATCGCGGCGGTCCGCTCGGGAGCGGGCGGGAACGCTCAGCATGCGGTCGCGGTCGTCGCGCCGCCGGCCGTGCCGAACGACGGTGCGGATCCGGGCGGCTCGAACAATCGCCGTACGGCGGTCCGCCGCAGGCCGCCCACCGCTGCTCGGGCGGCGGCACGGGCCAGGAGCGGGGGGTTGCCCTCGTCGGCTCCGCCGCGCAGGCCGACGACGGGCGCGTCGCGTTCCGTGGTCGTGGCGACAGCCGCTTCCTCTCCGGTCACCGGGCCATCCTCCTACATAGGGCGCGGGCCTGGCGACCGGGTGCCCGCAGGACGTGCGGACCGACATCGGAACACCCCTCAGGGATGAATCCTCGTTCCCACGTCCGGCCCGGGCGGGGTTGCACGGTGCACGGCCCATGGAGGATGGTTGCCGGAGGGCAACTATCGCGCCGATGCCGGTGCCGAAGTTGTTCCGAGGTCCGTCCGACGTGCTGAACGCGATGAAGAGGTGAGGGGTCCGCGCAGCGGACCTTCAAGGTTTGGTTCCTTCCACCGAGACGACGTCGAACCCGCCCACCGCGGGCCTGTCCTGGAGTCAGGCCCCCTACCCGGTGCTGGTGGCCGACGCCGGCGCCGTCGTGCTCCACGCCAACGAAGCCGCCGGACTGGTCTTCCCGGACGCCCGCCCGGGCGCGTCGATGGCGGACGCGGTCCCCGGATGGCTTGCGTCGGCGCACGCGCGCTGCACCACGCAGCTGCCCGCGCAGCGCCCGTCCGTCCGGGCCGGCACCCTCAAGGGCCCGGTGGGCGACCGCTCGTACGAGGCACACCCGACGCCCGGGGCCGACGGGACGGTCGTCTGGTGGCTCGTGGACGACACCGACCACCGCCTGGCCCGCGAAGCCCTGTGGACGGAACGGGAACGCACCGAGTTCCTGGTCCGCTCCTCCAACCTCCTGCTGTCGTCCCTCAACCTCGACCGGTGCATGGACGTCACGGCGCAGATGGCGGCCGACCACCTCGCGGACGCGGCCCTGGTGTTCGCCCCGCCGCACGGCTGCGAGCTGCCGATCGTGGCGTGCGTCCGCGGCGGCAGCCCCGTGGTGTCCCGAGTGGTCGTCGACCCCGAGGAGGTGCCGGGGCTCGCCGAGGCGCTCCAGGGCTTCCCGCCCGTCCCCTCCCGCTGGCTCGACCCGTCCGCCGCGCCGGCCTGGCTCGTGCCGGACGGCCTCGACACCGTGGGGTCGATCGTCATCACGCCGCTGCCCGGCCACGGCGTGCCCGCGGGTGCCCTGGTCCTGCTGCGGTCCGACGGCGCCGAAGCGTTCACCGAAGGAGAGGAGTTGTTCGCGCGCCTGTTCGCCGCCCGGGCCGGCGCCGCGATGTCCGCCGCCCGGCTCTACGCGGAACAGGCGTCGATCACCGACACGCTGATGCGCGAGCTCCTGCCGCCCTCGCTCCACCAGGTTTCCGGAGTGGAGTACGCCGGCGGCTACCGGCCCTCGAAGGACCACGAGCGGGTCGGCGGCGACTTCTACGACGTGCACCCCGCCGCCGAAGAGGGGGCCCCCTCCCTCGTCGTCCTCGGGGACGTGTGCGGCAAGGGCCTGGAGGCGGCGGTGATGACCGGCAAGATCCGCAACACCCTGCACGCCCTCCTGCCGATGGCCGACGACCACCACCGGATGCTCAGCCTGCTCAACACCTCGCTGCTGAACTCCGAGAACACCCGTTTCGCCACCATGGTCCTCGCCTCCGCGTCCCGGGACGGGAACACGGTGCGGCTGAGCCTGACGAGCGCCGGACACCCCGCCCCGCTGATCCTGCGTTCAGACGGCAGGGTGGAGGAGGCCCGTACGAAGGGCACGCTGGTGGGCGCGCTGCCCCGGATCACCACGCAGACGGCCCGCGTGACGCTGGCCCCCGGGGACACCTGCGTGTTGTACACCGACGGGATCAGCGAGGCACGGGGCGGGCCCATGGGCGGCGCGATGTTCGGGGAGGAGCGGCTGCGCCGCGCCCTGTCGGAGTGCGCGGCGATGCCGGCCGAGGCAGTGGTGGAGCACGTGCAGATGCTCACCGCCCGGTGGGTGGGGGCCGGCCGCCACGACGACATGGCCGTCGTGGTCATCTCGGCGCCGCGCACCAACCACCTCAGCGCCGTGGACGGGCACACCCGCGGGCGGTTCACCGCGTGAGCCCGCACGACCGCAGCGTGGCCCCCGCCGCGACTCCTGCCCCCGTACCCGCGCCCGCGCCCGCCCGTACACCCGCCCGGGCCGGGACTCCGGCTCCCGCGCCGGAGGAACTCCGCGCGCGGATCTGGGAGTCGGTGATGGCGTTCGACGAGGCCGCCACGGTCGGTACGCTGCTGCACGCACTGGACCGGGGCACGCCGGCGGAGGACATCCTGCTGGACGTCATCGCCGCCGTACAGGGCAAGGTCGGCCGGGAGTGGGCGGCGAACCGCATCACCGTCGCCCAGGAGCACGCCGCGACCGCCATCAACGACCGCGCCGTCGCCGCCGTCGCCCTGCACCCGGCCGCGCGCACGGAACCGACGCGCGGCCGGGTCACGGTGGCCTGCGTGGACGGCGAATGGCACGCCCTGCCCGCCCGGCTCCTGGCCGAGGTGCTGCGGATCAGGGGCTGGCACGTCGACTACCTCGGCGCGCAGGTCCCCGCCCCTCACCTCGTCGCGCACCTGCACCGCACCGGCCCCGAAGCCGTGGCCCTCTCCGGCTCCCTCGCGACCCGGCTGCCCGCCGCACACGCGACCATCACCGCCTGTCAGGCCGTCGGGACCCCCGTGATCGTGGGCGGCGCCGCCTTCGGCCCGGAAGGCCGTTATGCACGCCTGCTGGGCGCGGACGCCTGGGCCCCTGACGCACGGGCCGCCGCCGACGAGCTGGCCCGCGGCCCGCTGCCCCGGCCCCGGCCCGGCCACCATGCCGTCGACGACCTGCCGCACCTGGGCGACCAGGAGTACACGCTGGTCGCCCGGAGCCGCCCGCGGCTGGTCCGGGCCGTTTTCGACCAGCTGGAGCAGGCCTCCGCGTCCCTGGGCGGGTACACCGACGAGCAGCGCGAGCGTACCGCCGAGGACCTCTCCCACATCGTCGAGTTCCTGGCCGCCGCCCTCTACACCGGCGACGGGGAACTCTTCTGCGGCTTCCTGCTGTGGACCGCCGGTGTCCTGGACGCCCGCGGGGTGCCGGCCGCCTCGCTGTTGCCCGCCCTGCGCATCCTGGAGCGTGAACTGCAGGACTTCCCCCGCACCGTCGCCACCCTGCGGGCCGGAGCCTCCGGTCTGACCCGTACCCCTCTCACCGATGCCGGGACCGCCGAATGACGAGCCTGCCCCCCGCCCCGCTCGGCCTGACGTACTCGTCCTCGCACGAGGCCGTGCGCGTCGAGCTGAGCGGCGACCTCGACCACCTCCACGCGGACCGCCTGGTCGAAGCCGTCGACCGCCTCCTCGCTGCCCATCCCGGGCTGCGGGACCTGCGGCTGGACTGCGCCGGGCTGTCGGCCGTCGACTCCAGCGGCCTGGCGGCGCTGCTGATGGTCCGTCGACGCACCGACCAGGCGGGCGCGGGGCTCCACATCGACGGCCGGACCGTACAGCTGAACCGCATCCTGGAGATCACCGGAACCCTGGAGCACCTCACGGCGCCCAGCGCGGGCGCGCAGGCACTGCGCCGCACCGGCGGCACCCGGCCTGGCGGCCCGGCCGAGCAGAACCCGCCGGCCGCACCGCCCGGCGGCCCGGAGCCGGGCGCCTGAGACCGCGTCAGCCGTGGCACCGGGTGCTCGCCGGTGGGCCTGTGCGGTAGGCCCCCGCACGCCCCGCCGCTGCCGCGGCCGACGCACACCGGGAGGGCAGCGCCGGGTCCGGGCCGGCCCGTAGGAGCAGCAGTTCGTGGTAGAACGGTGCGGTGGCGGCGACCAGCAGGGCTCGGGCGTCGGCCGGGCCCGGCAGCTCCCCGCGCGCGGTGGCGCGGTCGACGACGACGCGGCAGCGCGCGTAGCGGTCGTCCCAGAAGCGTGCCAGGGCGCCGGCTGCCTCCGGCCGGATCGGCCGGCTGGACCCGCTCGCCCGCCGGCGGCGCCGTCACCGCGTACCCGCTGCCGGACCCTCAGTGCCGGCCGCACGCGGTGGCCGTGGCACCCGACGGCGCCTGCTGGTACACCGCCTGGGCCACCGGACGGATCGGCCGGGTCACCGAAACGGCCCTGTCCGGACCCGACTGCGAACCGCACGGCCTCGCCTTCGGACCCGACGGCACGCTGTACGTGGCCCAGGAGAGCGGCGACATCACCCGGTGGGACATCACGGCGGCGACGGGGGAGTGACCCGGACCGGGCTGCCCGGCGGCGGCGGTGTGCGCGAGCGCGGCGTGTGACCATCGCAGGATTCACTCGTTTGACGCCAGCGTGAGCACCTCTCAGAGATTCGGCCCGACCGGGGTCGAGCGCGCCGAGGCGGCCCTGGTCGAGCAGTACCCCCGACTGGTCCGGCTCGCCTACCTGACGCTCCCGGACTCGCTGGTCCGGCACACCCGCGTCCTGCTGGCCCACAAAGCCGTGCAGCGGGCGCTGCCCCGCTCCGGCACACCGGCGGGACCGGCCCCCGCAGAGGGCGGGCCCGACCGGCCCGACCCGCACCTCGCGCTGGTCCGCGCCCGCGTCCTGCGGGCCACCCTCACCCCCTCGGGACCCCCGGGCACCCTCCGGGGCCGGATCGCCCGGCCGCCCGTCCCGCCCTTCGTGTGGGGGCTGAGGCTGTGGCCGCCCGCGGGAGGGATCGACGAGGCCGCCCGGACACTTAGCGGTGTTCCGGCCCCGGTGCGTGCGGCGTTCGTCCTCCACCACCTGGACGACCTCCCGGAGCACGAGCTCGTACGCCTCCTCGGCCGGGCAGGGGCGGCCGATCCGGCCGGTGCCCTGCACGAAGCCCTCGCTCTGCCCGTCGGGAAGGAACTCCTCGAGGCGTTGCGTCGACCGGAGTTCGACGCCAGCGTGGTCAGCGCCCGCCCCACCGACCTGCTGCGCAGACGCCGCAGGGCACGGGCCTGCTGGGCCGGTCTCGCCACCCTGGCGCTGGCCCTCACCGCGCTCTGTGTCCACGGCTCGCGGCCGGCTCCCGACGTGCGGCCGGCCGCCGGGCCCGCGGTCTCCACGGCGCTGGACCCCGCCCGGCTCCAGCGCGTTCCCGCCGAGGCCTGGGCCGACACCGCCCGCGTCGACTTCACCGCCTGGCCCGCCCGCGGCGGCCGGACCGGCGACCGCGACCTGCTGGCCCGTGCACTGGGCACGTGGGCCGCGCCGGGCAGGACGCCGGTCGCCGCGGCGCCCGGCACCACGGCCCAACCGCCCGCGCAGCCGCCCCAACTGCTGTACGCGGGCGAACTGGACGGCCGCGCGGTGGTGCTCATGCGCGACGGGGACCGCGTCGTGCGCTACGGCGAAAGCGCCACCGGGACAACGGGCGGCAGCCGCACGCTCGACGTCACCCGCACCGACGACGCCGGGGTCACCACGGCGGCCGCCCTCACCCTGTCCCGGACCCCCGACGGGACGTCGGCCCGCTACCTCCTCGCCCCCTGGATCGCGACGACCGCCACCCGCGACCTGCTCCGGGCGGGTGACACGGGACACCCGCTCGCCGTCGCCGCCGACGGGGTCACCGCCCCGGCCGCGGTACCTCCGGCCGGCGGATCCTGTACCTCCTGGCCCGTCCTCGAACTCACCTCCTCGACCCGCATCGTTGAGAAGCACTCCTTCGTCCTGACCGACCTCGGCGCGCTGTCCCCGGTACACCTGACCTACACCCCGCTCCCGGACGGTCCCGGCGCTGTCCCGGCCCGCCAGCCGCGGGAGGTCACCGCTCCCGAGGCCCGCACGGCCTGGGCGCGGCTGGCCTGTCGGCTCGGTGATCTGCGTGGCGGCGCCTACCGGGCCGTCAACGTCTGGGACTTCGCGGCCGCCGAACTGCCCGACGGCGCGGGCCGTGCGGTCTGGTCCTGCACCCGGGCCTCCGGCTGGGCCGGGCCCGGCGATGTCGCGGTCCGCCTGCGGCTGGCTTCCGGAACGCCCCGGGACGTGGCAAAGGCCCGGTCCACCGCCGCCTGCGGCAGGTTCGGCCAGCACCTCCTCGCGGGTTTGCGCTGGCGCTCCCCGGCCGGCCGCTGGTACCTGCTGGCCGCCGGAAGCCGCCAAGTCGCCGCGATCACGGCCACGGGAGCCGTGCGCGCCGCCACCTCCGACCGCACCCTCACCGCACCCTGGTCCGGACCCGACGGCCCGGTGTCCCTGGCCGCGACCCTCGCGGGCGGCGGCACGGTCACCGCCCTCGACGGAGCGGGGGGCGGCCGCGACTAGACCGGTGGCCGGGGCGCGGGCCGCCGGTCGCTCGCGGCCGGACCCGCTGCGCCCCTCGTAGAGCCCTGGCGTCCGTGAACGATGCGGCGGGGGCGACCACCATATGGTCGCCCCCGCCTGTTCATCGCGGCTCAGGAGTCGTGCGCCGCTGCCTGTGCTGCCTCAGAACTGCAGCGCCCAGGAGTCGATCTTTCCGGTGTCGAGGTACGCGTTGTCGCTCACCCGCAGCTTCCACACGCCGTTGGCGACCTCGGAGGAGGCGTTGACGGTGTAGTTCCTGATGATGTTGTCCGCGCTGCCGCCCGAACGGTTGTGCAGGTTGTACAGGGTGCCGTCCGGCGCGACCAGGTCCACCTTCAGGTCGCCGATGTAGGTGTGCTTGATGTCGACCGCGACGGTCAGCGCCGCCGGGGCGTTGCCGGTGACCCCGCTGACGGTGACGGGCGATTCGACGGTCGAGTTGTCGCTGATCGCGTAGTCGGCCGTGTTCTCGAAGCGCTTGCCCGGCGGGACGGTGCCACCCCCACCGACGTTGAGCAGCAGGTTCGGGGAGCCCGAACCGGGGCTGGACACCACGTTGGGAGTGGCGCCCGCCACGAGGGCGTCACGGACCTGCGCCGGGGTGCTCGAAGTGTTCTGCGACAGGTACAGGGCCGCGGCCCCCACCACGTGGGGCGTGGCCATGGAGGTGCCGGAGATGGTGTTGGTGGCGGAATCGCCGGTGCCCCACGCGGAGGTGATGGAGGAGCCCGGGGCGAAGAGGTCCAGCACGCTGCCGTAGTTGGAGTAACTCGCCCTGGCGTCGGAGCTGGTGGTGGCGCCGACGGTGATGGCCTCGGCGACGCGTGCCGGGGACTTGGTGGAGGCGTTGGTCGACTCGTTGCCCGCCGCGACACCGTAGGTGATGCCGGAGGCTATGGAGTTGCGGACGGCCGTGTCGAGTGCCGAGTCGGCGCCGCCGCCGAGCGACATGTTGGCGACGGCGGGCTTGACGGCGTTGCGGGTCACCCAGTCGATGCCCGCGACGACCTGGGCGGTCGTGCCGGAACCGTTGTTGTCGAGGACACGGACGCCGACGATCTTGGCCTTCTTGGCAACGCCGTAGGCCGATCCGCCGACGGTGCCGGCGACGTGCGTGCCGTGGCCGTGGCCGTCCTGGGCGGTGTTGTCGTTGTCGATGGCGTCGTAGCCGTAGGAGGCGCGACCGCCGAAGTCCTGGTGGGTGATGCGGACTCCGGTGTCGATGATGTACGCAGTGACGCCCTCGCCCGCCTTGTCGGGGTAGGTGTAGCTCCTGTCGAGAGGGAGGGACCGCTGGTCGATCCGGTCGAGGCCCCAGGACGGCGGGTTCGGCTGGGTCGTGTCCACGGTGAAGACCCGGTCCTGCACGACCGCCTGGACGGCCGGGTCGGCGGCGAGTTTCCTGGCCTGCGCCTCGGAGACCTTGACGGAGTAGCCGTTGAGGGCCGCGCTGTAGGTCCGGTCGATCTTCGCGCCGTACCGCTTGGCCACGGCCCTGCCACTGTTGGCGGTGGAGCGGGCAGCGGAATCCTTCAGGGTCACGATGTAGCTGCCGGAGACGCTCCCGGCCGCCCCTGCGTTCTCGATGACACCCTGCGCGCCGCTGTCGGCGGCCGAGGCGGGCAGGGCGGCGGCCGCGCCGAGCGCGAGGGCCGCGACCGCGGTCGCGCTGACGCCGGCGAGCCTCCGGCGGGTGTGACGCATCACGGACATGTGGGGGGTCCTCCTCATGGGCGGTGCACTTCGGGGATGGAGCGCAGCCGCTGCCGACAGCCAGGCGGCATGCACATGACAGAACGTCAACTCGGCTGCGCTGCAGCAAGGTTGACCCACCCGCCGCCTCACCCACAAGGGGCCGACGGGCGCGTAACGTCCGTGCCATGCGCCGGCCATGAACGGGCAAAGACGCGCCGCACATGACGCGGGCACGGCTCGCGGTGCCGGCCCGGGGGTCCAAGGGTGCCGGATACCCGCCCGCGCTGCCGCTGCCGCCACGACAGCGTGGCCGACGGGCGGCCCGGTTTCACGCCGAAAGCCCTCAGGGTGGGAGCGCGGCCCGGCTGCGAACCCTCGCCGGTGGAGGCGCTGCCCGCAGCTGCCGCTGCCTGGGCCCCTCTTCGCGGCATCCGGCGGAGCGACGCGCTCCGCAGGTTCTGCGAACCCGACGGATTCCAGCCACACCGCGGCCCGGGGTGAGGGCTCCCATGGCATGCGGTCCGCCGAGGGCGCCGCGAGTCGAAGCCCTCTGGCGCCGGGCCGGAGTCCTGGCGGGGAAGCGCAGGTGGATCGGTCCGGAACGCCGTGCATCGTCGACCGGGCCACGCTGAAGCCGAGTTGTGAAGTTTTCGTGAGCGCGCCGATGCGGTACGGCCGTGGGGCGCGGCACCGCGCGGCGGTGCGGCCGGTCCGGGCGTCCCGCGAGGCGCTCACCGGGGTTCCGGTTCTTGTGATCCTCCTGACAAAAACGTCGGTGAGGAGGTGGAATCCACGAAACGAAACGCGCGCCCGGAGGGCGTCGCCGCCGCGCAGGAGAACGACTGCCGTGACGCCCGCTCCCGTTCTGACCGACATCCGAAGAACCGAAAGGCCGACCACAACTCGCTTACAAAAGGAACTGGTTGCGCCCTCATAACAGGTTTTGACGTATCAGGAGCCGCCTTACGAAGCCTGGTTGGCGCGATCGGAGCATCCGGTCCGATCGTGCTCACCGACTCCTCGCGGCGGTCCTGAACCTGCTTGCCTGCAGCCCGGCCAGCGTGCACACTTGCGCGAATTCCGCTCGGGCGCAGCGTCGCACCCTCATGACAGGTGCACCCGGCACTGATGCCCGGGTCTCCAGCAAGCCACACGGGAGCGAGTGTTGATTACACCGGGCACCGACCGCCGGCAGCATCTTCGAAGCCTCAGCGACGGGGAACTCTGCGCCCTGTTGCGCGGCCATACCGCGGAGCCCGACGCGGTGGTCAGCGACGTGATGGACGAGGTGTTCGCCCGTCACCATTCCACGGTGCTCGCCTACGCCCGCACGTGCTGCCGAGACCTCGCCACCGCCCAGGACCTCGCCGCCGAGGCCTTCGCCCGTACCTACCGGGCCGTCGCCTGGGGGGCCGGGCCCGAGTACGCCTGGCGGCCCTACCTGCTGGCCTGCGTGCGCCGTCTGGCGGCCACCTGGGCGCGGGAGGCATCCCGGACGAGACTGTCCGACGACTTCGAGGAATGGGCCGCCCAGCTCTCCGCGGGCCACGACACCGAGGACGCCGTCTTCACGGAGGAGGAAGGGTCGCTGATCCTGCGTGCCTACCAGTCGCTGCCGGAGCGCTGGCAGGCCGTTCTGTGGCACTCCGTCGTCGAGGGCGAGCCGGCGGCCGCGACCGCGGCACGCCTCGGGATATCGGCGGGCGGGGTGGGCTCACTGGTCGCGCGTGCACGGGAGGGCCTGAGAGAGGCGTACCTGCGCGCCCACCTGGACCAGAGCGCAAGCGACGAGTGTCGCCACTTCGGAGGGCAGATCGCCGCCAGGCTCCGCCGCCCCGGCACCCGCCTCACCCGGGACCTGGGCCGTCACCTCCAGGGGTGCGACGGGTGCGCACGGGCCCAGCGTGACCTGCGGGACGTCAACGGCCGCCTGGGTGTGCTGCTGCTGGGCGGAATCCTGCTGTGGAACCCTGCCTCCTTCCTGTCCGCTCTCGGCGGGAACGGCACACACCTCGCGGCAGCCACCCTGAACGGTACTCAGCTCGCCGGAGCCAAGGCCGGAGCCGTGAAGTGGGCCGCTGCGACGGCCCTGGCGGGAACGGCGGCCACCGTGGCGGTGCTGCTGCCGGCCGACTCCGGCAACAGCGGGGCCGGTCCGGACGCGGCTGCGGTCAGCACGCCCGGAGCCCTGAGGGTCCCGCTCCCCGAAGCCGTCTCGATCGAGGCCATCGGCTCGGCGGACTTCGCCCGGGCACCCGCCACGAAGCTCCCGTCCGCCTCCGCGTCCGCCACGCCGCCCTCGGCGTCGACCTCGGCGTCGCCCTCCCCGGATCGCACCGGTGCCGCTCTGGTCAACGTTGCCTCGGGGCTGTGCGTCGGCCTGGGCGGGCACGATTCCGGCGGCGCGGTGGTGCTGGAGAAGTGCACCGGGAAGGCGGACCAGGGGTGGCAGCGGCTGCCCGCCCACGGCAACAGCTACCAGCTTCGCAATGCGGACACCGGAACCTGTCTGGAGGGAAGCACCGCCGGCGGGAACCTCGCCGAAATCACCCTCCGCTCCTGCCGGACCGGCGCGGACCGGGCGACGCAACTCTGGCGGTTCGAGACGGACGCGCGGCACAGTGCGTACCGCGTCTGGTTCGTTCCGAAGGCCCCGCGCACCGACTACGCCGACCACCTGCTGGGCCCGCGCAACTGGCCGAAGGCCGACCCGCCGCGTCCGGGCTCGGAGTTGGTACACCTGCCCGACTACTACAACTCGGTCAACCTGCTCTTCGACCTGAGGTGACTTTGAGGGTGCGGCCGCCGTCGGAGCGCGGGCCGGGCGGGTGTGCATACTGCTGGACATGAGGTCTTCGCCCGTTGCCCGTATCCATTTGATGATCACGTTCGTGCTGGTGATGTGCGGGATGGCGGGCGGGGCCTGTTTCGGTTGGCTGCTGGGCGGGCGGGCCTTGGGCGTGCTGGCCGCGGTGGCGGCGGGGCTCGGGGCGGGGGTCGGTTCGTTCCTTTCGCGCCGCCACGTGACCTCCTTCCTCCGCTCCGACCCCGCCCCGGCCCCCGCCTCGGGGGCTGGTGTCGAGGGAGGGGACGGGTATGCGGAGGGCGTCGCGGAGGCGGTGTTGGTCAGCGTCGCGACGTATCAGGCGGCGGTGTTCCCCCTGACGACTTTCGGCGTCAGCGGGGAGGAACGCGACGCGCGGCGGGGCGTTGCCTACCGCGTCTGCGCGCATGAGGGTCTGTCACAGGCGGTGCGCGTGTCGGCGGCCGCCGCACTGGAGGCGGTGGACGAGGGGGCGGACGCCGGGCGCGCGCATGCCGCGATGAGGGCGCTGTCACTGGCCGTTCACGACCAGCGGGCCGCCCGCTGAGCAGGCGGTCCACCAGTCCACCAGCCCTGCACCATCCCTGCGCGGCGGCGAGCGAACCTGCAGAGGCCGAGGCCGGTAGCGGCCCCACCGCAAGGCACGGTTGGTGGTGACCATCTGGCCGACGGCCGTGTCGGAGCGCTGGTTCGCCTTGGCTTCCGGAAGCGGTGGCAGGGAGCCTACTTGGCTGCGACCCGGCCTACCGGGTCGCTTCCCGTCGTCAGTGCCGCGTAGGCGGTCTGCCAGGCATCGTCGCCGGGGTGGAGCAGGGTGCGGAGATACGCCGAAGTCAGCCGGGCAACGGCGGCGACGCGCTCGGGGCTCTCGTCGGTGGTCTCGGCGGCGTCGTATCCGGCGATCCCGCCGAGCCCGTGCTCCGCGTCGAACAGGGTGAGCAGGGTCTTGGGGCCGGGGGCCAGGGTGTAGGGGTCCGCGTGCCAGTCCGGTCCCATGTCCGTGAAGTGCCGGGGGTCGTCCTTGTCGCCGGTGACGACCAGCGCCGGTGTGCTCATCGTGGAGAAGTCGACCGCTCCGATCACCGGCCACTGCTGGGCCATGGGCCCGTTGAAGACCTCGCCGCCCCTGCCGGGAGGGGCGAGCAGCGCGCCCGCCTTGATCCGGGGCTCGTGAAGGTGTATCAAGCGGCCGGTGTCGGGGTCGGTGAGTCCGGCGCCCAGCAGGAGGGCGGCGGTGAAGCCGCCGAGCGAGTGGCCGGCGACGGCGACCTTGGTGGGGTCGATCCGTCCGGCGAGTTGCGGCACGGCGCTCTCGATGTGGTCGAGCCGGTCGAGGATGTGGCTCATGTCCTCGGCGCGGGAGCGCCAGAAGTCCGGTGCACCAGGGGCGTCGGCGACCAGGCGGGTCAGTGTGCTGGAAGTGAGGTGGGTGGGTTGGACGACGACGAATCCGTGTGCCGCCCAGAAGTTGACGATCGGTGCGTAGCCGTTGAGCGAGGAGAGGTTGTTCGAGGGGCCGTGGCCGTGGGAGAGGAGGATGACCGGAAGGTCCGTTCCGGTCGCGGGGGCGGAGACGCGCAGCTGAAGGTCTACGGGGCGTCCGGCCACGGACAGGACCACGGGGCTGAAGGACAGGACCGGAACGGTCCCCAGGGCGTCGGCGGTGCTGGCTGTACTCATGAGGTGGGCTCCCTTTCGGTGGCGCCTGCCGTCCACCGGACTCGTGCGGTCAGCAGGCGGAGAGGGCGGTCAGGGGCGTCCCGCTTCGGTTATCCTGAAACGGAGCGCTGCTCCATTTAGTATCCGGAGCGCTGCTCCGTTTTGTCAATCGGCTGTGAAGGAGATCGCAATGGCCGCCGAGGGCCCCGCAGGAGGTTCGCCGTCCAGAGGCAAGCGGGCCGACGCCCAGCGCAACCGGGAGACGGTGCTCACGGCCGCGGCCGAGGTGTTCGTCACCTCGGGCGTCGACGCACCGATCCGCCAGATCGCAGCCCGGGCGGGCGTGGGGATGGCCACCATCTACCGCCACTTCCCGACCCGGGCAGACCTCGTCACCGCGGTGTACCAGCACCAGATCGAGGCATGCGCCGAAGCCGGCCCGCACCTGCTGGCCGGCGCCGATTCCCCGCTCGACGCACTGCGTCAATGGGTCGACCTCTTCGTCGACTTCCTGGTCACGAAGCACGGCCTCGCCGACGCTCTGCAATCCGACAGTGAGCGGTTCGCCGCGTTGCACGCCTACTTCCTCGACCGCCTGCTGCCCGTCTGCGCCCAACTGCTCGACGCCGCGGTCGAGGCCGACGAGATCAGGCCCGGCACACAGCCCTACGAGCTGATGCGCGGCATCGGCAATCTCTGCATCGGACGCGACAACGATCCTCGCTACGAACCCCGACGCCTGATCGCGCTCCTCTTGCAGGGACTCCAGCGGCCCCGGGCGAGCTGATGCCGACGAGCGGCATCGCGTCCACGACCCCGCCACGCCGGCTGAACCGCCGCTTCTCGGCAGCCTGAGGCACCGGCCGGCGGCAGCTTCCCTGAGTCGGCGCTGTCGTCGCTGCTCGGTTCGGGCGTAGAACGTGGGGAGTGGTCGCGGAGCGCTGTCTCGCTGATTCCCGGCCCACCGGTCGTGACCAGGCGATGGGCCGCTGCCGCCGGGTCCGTTGCCCGGGGGCGGCGGTCTGAGCGCCGACGCCGGGGGGCGGAGTCCCACAGGCCCTCAGTCGGGGAAGAGGCAGGGGCGCGAGGTTGTCCGGTGCCGTAGGGAACCGAGCGGCAGCCCGCCATGCGAGCGGGCCTGCCCCATGACGCCTGGGGGAGGGGGCGTCATGAGTGCGGGCCCCTGCGGAAGCCCCACCCAGGGCGGGACCTCCGACACGTAAGCGTGTGACCTACGACGCCCTCACCGTCACGGGAACACCTGTGTGCGAGGTGCCCGCCGGGACGGTCCGGAACCTGCTGAGGATCGCCCAGGAGGCCCTCGCGAACGCGGCCCGGCACGCTCCCGGGGGAGCCGTCGGGGTGGAGCTGGAGTTCGCCCCCGCATCGACCGTGCTGAGGATCCGCAACCGCCCCGCCACCCGCTGGCCGGCCCCGGAAACGGGCACCGGGATGGGACTGATCGGCATGCGCGAACGCGTCGCCCTGCTGGGGGGAACGCTCACAGCGGGCCCGGTCACCGAAGGCCCGCACCAGGGCGACTGGCAATTGGAGGCAGTGATCCCGCAATGACCGGAGGAACGACCGGACGGATGCTCGGACCCCTCGCGGAGCAGCGGCCGTTGCGGGTGGTCGTCGCCGACGACCAGGCCGCCGTCCGTGAGCCCCTCGCCGGGGTACTGGCCCTGGCCGAGGGCATCGAGGTCGCCGCGGCCGCGGCCAACGGCACCGAGGTGTTGGCGGCCGTCGCCGCCGGCCCGGTGGACGTGGTGCTGATGGATCTGAGGATGCCCGTCATGGACGGCATCGAGACGACTCGCCTGCTGGCCGACGAGTATCCGGAGGTCGCGGTGGTCGTCCTGACCACCTTCGCCGACGACGACTCGATCCTCGGCGCACTCGGCGCGGGAGCCCGCGGCTACCTGACCAAGAACGCCGGACGCCAGGACATCACCCGCGCGATCCGGGCCGCGGCTGCCGGCCAGTCCGTACTCGACCGCGAGGTCCAGGACCGGCTCCTGGCCACCGTCCGGACCACGGTGCCCCCGCCCGACCGGCCCCTCCCCGAGGACCTCACCCCTCGCGAACGCGAGGTGCTCGGGCTGATCGGCCAGGGCCTGTCCAACCGGGGCATCGCCGAGCAGCTCTTCATCACCGAGGCCACGGTCAAAACGCACATCAACAACCTGTTCGCCAAGGCCGGGATCCGCGACCGCGCGGACGCCGTACGTCGCGCCATTGCCTCCGGTCTGGCCTGACCACACGGGGGAAGCGCCGATGTCCGTCCGCCGCCCCGTACCCGACGTCCGGTCGGAAGCCGCAGAAGAGAGCCTGGAGTTCTACGGCCTGATCAGATGGGAGGAAGTCCTGAACCACGGCTGAATCATCTCCGCGCCGCTCGCCCCTGGTCCGCTCCGACCGCGCAGATCAGCTTCACGGCCGACGACTTGGACGCGGTCCCGGGCGCCCAGTGTGGTGAGCAGCCGCGACACGTGCGACTTGGCGGTGGCCACGGTGATGAAGAGGTCCTCTGCGATCTCGGTGTACGACCGGACGCGTCCGACCAGGGTCAGCACTTCCCGTTCCCGTTCGGTGATGCCTTCGACCGGCTGCGGGGAGCGCTCCGGGACAGCCGCGGGACGTCCGACGAAGTCCGCGATGAGACGGCGCGTCACACCCGCGGAAATCGGTGCCTCGCCGACAGCGACCACGCGGACCGCCGCGAGGATGTAGTCCGGGGTGGAGCCGCTGCCGACGTTCGTGGGGCTCGTGCGTGGGACGGCGGGGGTGGGCCGCCAGTGTCCAGGAAGCCGCTGGTGAACCGGCGTCAGAGCGGTGGGTTGTCGGAGTTGTGTGGCAGGCTGCGCTCGTGGAAGAGCTCATAGGTACGCAGAGGCCGACGCACAGGATGCTCGACCCGGCCGGGGCCATGGCGGCGCTGGAACGCGCGGTCCCCGGGCTGGTGGCATTGCGCCGGCAGAAGCCGGCCGACTTCGACTGGCGGGCGATCGAGGCGGAAGTCGGAAGGGGTCTTCCGTCCGACTTCAAGTCGCTCTCCGAGTGGTATCCGGCCTTCGGCCTGGACGACTTCCTGAGCGTTCAGCTGCCTTCGCCCGGGGAGGATGCCCTCGGATCCGCGGAGGGCACACGATCGGGGAGGTGGCGCTGCGACTACCCCGCCGACCTGCGTCCTGCCTAGCTCATCTCGACGACCCTGGTCCCCTGGGGGGACCCGGCTGAGGGCGACGAATTCTTCTGGAGCGTGATGGGCGACGATCCTTCGCACGGGCTGGTCACCGTCTGCTCCCGCAACGGTCCCTGGTGGCACTACGAGGGCGGGGTAATTCAGTTCCTGGCGGAGCTCTGTGGCGGGACGGTGGAGCCGTGGGCGCTCCCGCCGGTCCAGCCCAGGGTGACAGGCGGGGCCGTCGAGGGCGGCGACGGGCATCCGTTTGCTTGAACCGCACGGCGCGCCAGCCAGACGGGCTTGTAGGCCTGACAGGAGGACCGGCCGCACTGGCACGACGCCATCCGAACCGGCGGTACAGCATCCGATGAGGCCCGTGTCGCCGGCAGGGGTTCAGTGGGCCCAGGGGGGGCGCCGAGGGCGGGTGAAGTGTTGCTCATGCCAGTCCTCGCTTCGTAACGGGCCGGGAGCGGCTTACGAGACGGTGAGGTCGGTGACCTCCGGCAGTTCGGTGAAAGGTTGTTGCGCGGCGCGGGGGATCCCGAGCCGTGCTCGGGCCTGGTGGATGGCGGCGAGCTGGTCGGCCGCCGGGGGTCCCCAGTCGAAGAGCTCCAGAGCCTGCTCGGGTGTGGCCAGGACCCGGATGTGGGTGCGGCCGGTGGCCGGGTCGACTGGTGGCGGGCCGAGACGGGTGAGGGGTGCGGCATAGCGGAGGCGGGCGTACGGCTTGTCGGGGTCGGAGAGGTGGCCGAGGAACAGCGGTTCGTCGAATTCGGCTGCGGCTTCCTCGCCTGCCTCCCGGCGCAGTGTGACGAGCGGGTTGCCGCGGTCATGGGGTTCGGGGGTGCCGCCGGGCAGACAGGCCGCGCCGGTGTCCGGCTCCAGCAGGACCAAGGCACGGCCGTCCGGTGCGAGGAGCCAGCCCCAGGCCTGAACCACCGAGAGCTGGTCCGGGGCAGGGCAGGTGTGGAAGGGGAGGTGGTGCCGGGCGCGGGCGGTACGCAGGACGCCGGCCCGGTCCAGGACGGTGGGGGCGATCGGCAGGCCGTCCTCCAGGAACGCGGGTCCGGCGGAGTTGACGCGGGCGCGGAGAGCGGACAGGGCGCGGCACGCGTCCCCCGGAGCCATGAGAGTGGGCAGATCGGCGGGTTCGACGAACTCGACGGCGTCGATCTCGCCTGGGGCGGGCCGCATCGCGGCGATCTGGCCCTCGTCCCAGATGCCGCCGTCGAAGACGTGCAGGAGCTCGCCGGGAACTTCATGGCGGGCGGTGTGGTGCGGCCGGTGGGGGAGACCCAGTCGACGGCCAGTCCCCGGGTGACTGCCGCCGTGACACCGAGCTTTTCCTTCATCTCTCGGGCAGCGCCCTGGGCGGGGGACTCGCCCAGATCGACGGCGCCACCGGGCAGCAGACAGGTGTGGCGGTAGGCGACGCGCTGGAGCAGGACCTGCCCGCGCTGGTTGGTGATCAGCACGGAGGTTCCGGCCCGCAGGGCGTGCGAGGCGCGCAGCGCCCCGTACGTCTCCGCCCGCATCGCAACACTGGGGCGTTCGTCGGGCGCGGATGTCATCGTCATCCCTCTCCGATCGGTGGTTGTTTGCCCGTGGGCGGTGAGAAATGCCCGTCACGCGCCACGATGTCAGACGGTCAGCCGGGCCGGGTCGCCCTTTGTGGGGCCGGAAGTGAGGCGCGTGAAGTGCTCGGCCTGGATGATCCGGTTGCGGTCGGCCTCGGGGAGACGGGCGAGGATGCCGGGGAGGGCACGCTCGCGGGCGACCTCGCCGCGGTGCGCCGAAATCGCCTCCCACTTCTGCGCGGCCCAGGGCGTGACGTCGACGCTGGCGGTCACGTACGCGTCCGGTACAGCGAGGACCGTCTTTCCCACCCCTTCGAGCAGCGGGCGGAGCAGGCCGACGCCGGACTCGGGGTGCGTGGCCGCGTACAGGGCGGTCACCTGCCAGGGCTTGCCGGTGTCGGGGTACGCATGCGGGAGGCCGGCGGCCTCGACGGCGAGGAGGGTGATCTGGTGTGTGCGTACGTGATCCGGGTGGCCGGTGAGCTGGCCGAGGGCATCGTGGGTGACGACCACCTCGGGCCGGACCTCGCGGATGTGGGTGACGAGGCGGCCGACTGCTGCGTGGAGGGGCACGTCGACGAGCCGGGGTTGGCCGGGGGAGGCCTCGCGGTTGCGGGCGTCGTTGTAGCCGAGCAGGCGGGGAGCACCGGCGCCCAGGATGGCCAGGGCCTCTGCGAGTTCGAGCGCTCGCCGGCTGTCGGCGGCCCAGGTGGCGGTGACGACCGCCGTGCGGGCCCCGGCGGCGTGATGCTGGGCGAGGACGCCCCCGGCGAGGAGGGACTCGTCATCCGGGTGGGCGAAGACGGCAAGCAGGCTGGGTGGCAAGGGGCCTCCAGGTGCGGTCGTGGTGCGGAAACGCCCAGACGCAGGTGATCGAGTGGCGCGTGCAGGGGCTGCTCGGTGGTGAGGGCGCTGGTGTCGATGACGTGGCCCACCGAGTGCATCCGGCCGATGGTGGCCTGCTCGTCCTCGGATGTGCGCCGGCGGTGGTAGGCGCGCACGACTTCGTCGCGTTCGGCGCCCTTGGCAAACTCCCAACTGGCCGCAATCCGCTTCTGGAGCACCACCGGGTCGGTGTGCACGACGAGGTGCTGGAAGCCGCCGTCGGCCTGGCGTAGCGGGGTGAAGTCCTCCTCGGCGTAGGCGGGGTTGAGGACAGTCATCGCAGCTCCTGCCACAACGGTAGATCCTGGTAGTCCGCGGGGCACAGCAGGTGTCCGCTGAGCGTGCTGCGCAGCAGGTCCCTGACGGCCTCCGGGCCGGAGACCGTCGCGCCGGACAGAGCGTGGCACAGCCCGACGGCAAGGGTGGTCTTATCACCGCCGAACGGTCCGTTCAACCAGACGATCATGCGTCCCTGGCGGCCGCGGTCATCGTGTCGGCGGACCGCGAAGGCGCTGGAAGACACCCGTGGTGGCCCGGCCACCTGAACACCAGCCGGGAAGACGCCTTGTCCAGGTCCAGGACGTCCCCGACCGGCAACAGATCATCGGGCGTGCCGGCCGGGTGAACGGTCAGGACGGGATGGGCGTGCTGGTCGTTGTCGTCGGCGCGGATGTGGCGGTTCCAGGCCCGGACCGTGGCCGCGAGCTGCTCGGCGAGCTCGAGTCCCTGCTCACCGAACGCGTGCACTACTCACTCCCACTCCTTGTCCTGCGGGCGGTCACCGTCCTTGGTCTGGATGTGGATCAGGTAGGCGAGCGAGGCGCCGCCGAGGAACGTGGGTGCGTCCCGGTCCTTCGCGATGACGGTCACCCCCTCCTTCGGGTCCTGGTGGGCAACCAGGCGGCAGAAGCCGGGCAGGGTGGTGGCCGCGTACAACTGCAGCGAGCCGAAGAAGACGGCGCCGCACTAACCGCGGTGCGACCAGGAGACCGCCCACTGCGCGGGCGATGGCGCGCGAGCACCGTCGGGCGGTGCTGGGGCCGGTGGCGCGGTCTGACGGGTCGGCAGGATCACGACTCCATATCCGATGCGAAAACGGCAAGGAAGAGTCCCTTTTGGGCGTTCGGCAGCCGATAGCGTACGCGCGTTCGATCATGTACACGTCCTCAAGGAATCCTCCATGGCCACGCCTCCCGCGCCGCAGTCCCCTGAACAGCCCGCCGCCCCCGTCGTACCGTCCGAGCCTGCAAAGAAGAAGAGCGGTCTGGGCAAGAAGATCCTCGGCGTCGCCGTGGCGATCGCGGTCGCACTGTTCTGGCGCCTGGGACTTCCCCACCTGACGGGCGAGGCCCCGGTGCACGCGGAGGCCGGCGACTGCGTCGTCGTCACCGGCCCGGACAACGACCCCAAGGTCGAGAGCAAGGCTTGCACCGAGAAGGTGGCCGACCTCTACAAGGTCGTCAAGGTCGTCGACAACACCTTTGACGTCGACAAATGCGAAGGCGTGGCCGAGGTCGCTCTTGCGCAGCAGCTCGAGACGGACAAGTTCGTCCTCTGCATGGAACCCGTCAAGAGCTGACGCCCCTGCGGCGTCCGTCTCCGCGGTTCGTCAGGGTGCTGGCACAGCCTCTCGGCGGCCGTCCGCGACACAGTGGCGATGATCTTCATGTACGAGGCGGTCGTCGTCGGGGGCCGGCCTGCGGGGCCGCAGCCACGGGCGAGACCAAGGCCAGAGCCCTCTCGAACATGGCCGCGCTGCCGCGCGAGACGGCCCCCCGGCCGGCATCCTGAAGCCGCGCTCCGCGCGCCGTGGCCTGCCGTCGGCGCAACCTGCCCACCGGTGTGCCGGCTCGCCCGTGCCTTGGCGACGGCCTACCCGCCTGGTGCAGGCCGTCGCCGTAGACCGATCTCAATGAACGCTGACCGGCCCGCTCGCAGGGTCCTGTCTCAGCGCGCGGTGACTGAGTACGCAGCGAGGGCGCGATTGCCGCGCGGCTTGGCGATCGCCCGGAGCACGTCGGCCTGACTCAGGACGAGCTGTCGCATCGGATCGGGCAGTGCGGCCAGTGGCCCATCGCTTCCCACCAGGTCCAGGCAGGCTGCGATCTCCCAGTCTCCGTCCTGCAGCCCGTCGGTATCGACCGGTTCGCTGCTGTCGGCCGTCCAGCCGGCCTCGGGCAGGAGGCGCAGCAGATGCTCACGGGAGAAAGGTGTGCGGACGTTGCCCTGGCCATGCGATCCCGCGGCCTCGACCTGCCCCTGGACCAGCACGGCGAGCAGGTGCGCCAACTGGTCGTCGGAGACAGGTGTCAGGTCCCACTCGGTGAACCATAGCCGCCGCGCCCACGGCCGTACCCGGGCCAGCGTGTCGCGCAGTTGCCCGAGCGAGCTGAAGTACCAGGAGCAATGTGCGAGCACCACATGGTCGAACGTACCTCTGGGGAAGTCGACTGACGGATCGAGGACGTCCGTGCCGAAGCGGACATCGATACGCGGCCCGAGAGGGCCCGCGGCGAGCCGGGCTGCCGATTCTCCGAGGGTGACCGGGGCCCCGTAGGAGGCCGCAGCCACGTCCACGGCCACCACACGCCCTCTCGGCCCCACCGCCTCCGCAAGGACGGCAGTCATGTCGCCCTGCCCGCAGCCCAGTTCGAGGACGGTAGAGCCGGGTGCGATGTGCCAGCCGGCCACGAGTGCGGCGCGGTGGCGAGTCTGGGACAGCTGGGCGTCCGGGCTGTGATCGGCAGCGGCCATGCCGGCCGCGAGCGAGGGGGCCTTGGCGAGGAGATCGGAGTGATTCACAAAGTCCTTGCTGGTACTCGACGGGTCGGTGCGGGCCGAGCGTACGAGACGCACGGGCGGTGGCGCTTCCGATTTCCTGGACGTCACCGGCACGACGGCGGCCAACCCTGTGAACCTGCTCCTGAAGCAGCTCGCGACCAAGACCGGCAGGGCACAGCCCACCCCCCCTCCGCCTCGCCAGCACGGCCGCCGCAGACTTCTGCCACCCGGAGACAGGCGGTGCGCGGAAACCGCGGAGTTGCCCCGACCGTTGGACCGGCATGGAGCCGAACAGGCGAGCGGGGCACCAGGGGGCCGGACCCGGGCGGTCACCCCGGACGGCTGCGCGGTCGAGCTGTACACGCGACTGCCAGTCGGGGCCCGAGCCGGACATCATCGCAAGCGCCGTGTCGCCGGGCGCGCGCATCCTGGAACTGCGCTGTGGCGCAGGGTGCGTGATCCACCCGCTCCTGGAACGGGTCTCGCGGTGACGGCTGTCGACGAGTCCCAGGAGATGCTCGATCGCGTTCGAGGGGCACGCGCGATACACGGTGCGATCGAGGACCTCGACCTGGGCGAGTCCTTCGACGTGGTGACGCTTGCGTCGTTCCTCGTACACGCCGGAGACATCGAAGTGCGGCGCGCGCTGCTGCGCACCTGCTCTCCGGCGCCTCGCGGCGGACGGCTGTGCGCTGATCCAACGGGAGGGTGAGGACTGGCACACGAACTTGCCGCGCGAGCGTGTCGATCCCGGAGGTTTCACGGTACGGATCGTGTCGGCGGAGCCGACTGGCGACGGTGCGAACTCGGTGCACGCGAAGTATGAGTTTCCGGACGCCGTATGGACCCAGACGTTCGTGTCCCGGCCGCTGACCGAAGAGCAGTTCAAGGAGGCTCTCGCAGAGGTGGGCCTGAAGGGAGACAGATACCTCACGCAGGACGGGACATGGGCACTGACGAGCCTCGCGACGTATCCGCCGCGCCCGTGAAATTCCGGTGTCTTCGCTGCGTTGCCGCGTTCGCTGCTCTCCGAAGGCGAACGAGTCAGGGCCATCACCGCATGCGACAGCCCCTTCGGCGCCGTACCGAACACGGAATCCGTCGATTGAACGGACGTCTCGATCGGGGGATTGCGAGCACTGCCCGGCCTGAGAGCAGAGCCTGGCGGTATACGGGGAAATTCCAGGGGATCAGGCGGCCGCGCGCTGCTACGGTCGGGCGCTATGAGCTGGCTCCCCGCGAACTTCGTGCATCCCGTCCTGGTCCCGCTGCCGGGCAGTGGTCATCACCTGCGGCCGATCCGGGAGGCGGACACCCCGCTCGACTATCCGGCTGTGATGGGTTCGCGCGAGCGACTGTGGACCATCTACGGCCCGGCCTGGGGCTGGCCCGCGGCCACCATGACCTACGAGGCCGACCGGGCCGACCTGTTGCGGCACGAGCAGGAGATCGCCGCACACCAGTCTTTCAACTACGCACTGTTCGACGCGGCGGAGACGGCTCTGCTCGGCTGTGTCTACATTGACCCACCGGAGAGGATCGGCGCGGACGGCGAGATCTCCTGGTGGGTGGTGGACGAGCTGGTGGACAGCAAGGTCGAGCAGGCCCTCGACGAACTCGTGCCACAGTGGATCGCCGCAGACTGGCCGTTCGAGCAGCCCCGCTTCCTCGGCCGAGAGATCTCCTGGCCGGACTGGCTCGCCCTGCCGGAGCACCCCGACGCGTAAGTGGCTGCCGCCGTCCCGATCCTGTGGGGCGCTGGTCGAACGGGGACGCCGTTCAGGTGATCGCGGTGGGCTCCGGGCACGCAAGCAGGGGCCTTTTGGCAGGTGGGTACATGTCTACGCCAACGAGTGCTCCAGGAGACCCTGTTGCCGCAGCTCTACGTTGTCGTGGAGGGCGGGTCCGGTCCGCTCACCCCGTGGTGCGGCTGTCTCGCATACCGGTTCGGGAAGGCCGCGGTCGACGCCACACGATATAGCCGCCCCCGGCCCGCAAGACTTCCGATGCCGCGCTCCACCGCGCGCTGGACCGGGTCATGAGGGTGAAAGGCGCCGTAGCGGGCCGATTATCCGGAAGTGACGTGCAGGTGCGTCCCACAGCCCATGACGCCGTGGGGATGTGCCCGCCACGTGGCTCCTCAGCGCTGCACGTGGCTCCGCCGAGCGTGACGGCCGGCCCGCCGTTCGCGGGTGGCGCTCCGCCGATCTGGTCGCTTGCCGCGTCATGATTCTGCTCGTTGCCCCACAGTACGGCCGATGAGTTCGCGGCTCGCGGCCAGTCCAAGCTCGCGACACCCCAAGAAAGGACCACCATCATGTCGGAGCTTCTCGTCGACTTCATCACCTCCCTCGACGGCCACGCATCGGGAGAAGGATGGCCTGGGTTCTGGGGCCTTGAGGGGCCGGAATACCTCGCATGGCTCGGTGAGCAGCCCGAGGCCACCTACCTGATGGGAGCGAACACCTACCGCCTGATGTCAGGCGTCGCCGCGGGCGAGGTCCCGAACGGCCAAGACGGGTTCAGGCCCGAAGAAGAGGCGTCCGTCGACGCGCTCACGCAAGCGTCCAAGGTGGTGTTCTCCTCCTCGCTCAAGGAGCCACTGACGTGGGCCAACTCCGCGCTCGTCCGCGACGACGCCGTCGAGGCGGTCCGCGCCATGAAGTCGAGCGGCTCGGGGCTCCTCAGCACCATCGGCAGCCTCAGCCTGTCCCGCTCCCTGCTACGAGCCGGACTCGTCGACCGCTTCCGGGTGGTGATGTTTCCGGTGATCACCGGGGCCACGGGCGAAGAACGCATTTATGACGGCTATCCGGACGTTGCCCTGGAGATGATCGAGCACCGCACCTTCGACGACCGCATCCAGCTGGTCGAGTACAGGCCCCGGGTGCTCGAGCACCCGCCGCTCGGCGCTCCTGCGTGACCGGGCCGCGGCGGCCGGGGGAACGCAGCCGCGCCTACGGCCTCCGGAGGATGGACCAGCCGTTCTGACGAGATCGGGACACCTTCGGTTCCTCCGGTATGCGGCCGGTACAGGTGTTGCCCGTGACTGCGGTGTGGCGGATGCTGGCCCGAGCCTGGGAATCGGGGGGAATCCATGGCCGCGGTACGCGGGAGCGGAGTGCTCGACGCCTCGCAGGTACGGATCAGGGGCGCTGACGGCGAAGTCGTGGGCGCCGGATTCCTCGTCGCTCCGGACCTGGTGTGCACCTGCGCCCACGTCATCGGCCAAGCCTGCGGGCCGGCCCACGTGGGCGGGTTCAGCGGATCGCCCGTCTGGGACGACACCCAGGACGGCGTGGTCGGCATGACGGTTGCCGCACACCAGGGCGACCGCACCGCCTACCTGTTGCCCTCCGCCGACCTGGTCGACGGGCGGGCGCTGCGGCCGCGCTGCCCGTTCCAGGGGCTGGCACCCTTCGCCGAAGACGGGGCGGAGTTCTTCCACGGACGCGACGACGACACCCGGCGGGTCTTCCGGGCGGTGTCGCGACGGCCGGTCACCCTGGTCGTCGGCCCCTCGGGATGCGGTAAGTCCTCGCTGGTCAGAGCCGGAGTGCTGCCGAAGGCGCGAGGTGCAGGGATGGACGTCTCCGCAGTGCGCGCGGTACTCGGCGTACCGGCCGCCGCGGTGCTGGCCCGGGCCCTGACCGACCTGCTCGATCCCGCACCCGGTGAGGTGGAACGGCTCGCCTGGACGGAGAAACTGGCCCGGCTGTTGGAGGCGGGCCGTGACGTACCGGCCGAGCTACGGTCCCGGCTGCTGGCCCGGCCCGGCGCCGCGCCCGCCGGGCACCTGCTCGCGGATGACCCTGGTGCAGTTCGCGCTCACCAATCTGCCACCCGAACTCGTCCCGGTCGCACGGGAACTGGCGACGGGCAAGCTCGTCGTCCTCTCCCCGGCCCCGGACGGCTCCGGTGAGATCGTCGACCTCGCGCACGAAGCCCTCACCCGACTGTGGCTGCAACTGAACAGGTGGCTCACTGACACCCGCGAGTTCCGCACCTGGCAGGAGCAGTTGCGCACCGATCTGCGGCGCTGGGAGGCCCATGGACGTGAGGCCGCCCGGCTGCTCGGCGGCACCGACCTGGCGGAGGCACAGCGGCGCCTCGCCGACCATCCGGACGACACCACTGCCGAGGAGACCGACTACGTCCGGCTGAGCACCCGGGCCGCCCGGCGCGGCGCCCGGATTCGACGCGCCGCCGTGGCCACGCTCGCCGCCCTGACCTGCCTCGCGGCGATCTTCGCCCTCCTCGCCTGGCAGGGGCTGCGGCGCACCGAGGAACAACTGCGCGTCCAGGCGGCCGGCCTGCTTGCCCTGGCGGCTGACGACATGCCGGGCCGCGAACCGGCCACCGCGCTGCAACTCGCGCTCGCCGCCAGGAGCACCAAACGGACCACCAAGACCGCCGAGGCACTGCTGCGGCAGTACGTACGCCAGCCGGACCTCCTGCACTCCTACCCCTCCGTCTGGGAGGGGAACGTCAGCGGCATGGACGCCACCCCCGACGGCCGGACCCTGGTGGTTGCCGCCCGGCCCCTCGGGGGCGGCGACCGGTACGTGTTCACCCTGGTCACCGGCGTGCTCGACGGCCGGATCCGGACCCGGAGGCTGGGCGGAGAAGTGCAGGCACGGTACGAGAGCGCCATCAGTCCCGACGGCCGCCTGTTCGCCGTGTCCTCGCCCGATGCGATACGGCTGTGGCGCCTCGACAGCCCGGACCACCCCGAGACGCTCCCGCTCCCCGTCCGTGCGCTGCCTGATGGCGCGGGCAGTTCTGTCGACTTCAGCTCGGACGGAACCCGCCTGCTGCGCACCCTCACCGACCACACGATGGAGTGCTACAACGGGACCAGGCCTTGCGTGGCCGCGTTCGCCGACGCGTGGGAGGTGCCCTCCGGTCGGCGCCTGACCGTCGCCGCCGACCTGCTGCCCCGGACCCGTGTGGGGGAGGTCGCCTTCACCGGCGACGCCGATACCGTGGTCATGGGCATCTCCGACCCCAAGGCCCCGCAGCAGCTGACGGTCAAGGACCTCGCCAGCGGCCGGACGCTCTACACCGCGGGACCCTCCCCCGACGCAGCGATGGCCAGCTCGATCCGGGCGTCGGAGGGACGGTGGGGGTCGCCGAACGGGTCCTCGCCCAGCACGTGGAGGCGGCGGTTCCATGAGCCTCTTCAGCGGCTACCCCAGAGGGGCCGTGACTCTGTGGGGGCGACCGGTCTCTGATCTGCAGTAGTGCTCAGCTCTTGCGGATCCGCCCATCACCTGATCGGTGGCCGTTCTGAAGAGGCTCAATGGCTGGGTGCAGAGGGTGGTTGTTCGGCGAACGAGGTGCGGTAGGCGCGTGGGCTGGTCGCCAGACGGGATGTGAAGTGCTGGCGCATGGTGACTTCGCTGCCGAAACCGGATCGGCGGGCGACCTCGGGCATGGGCAGGTCGGTGCGCTCCAGGAGTTTCTGGGCCGTTGCGATGCGCTGGTCGACAAGCCAGCGCAGCGGGGTGGTTCCGGTGGCTGCGGCGAAGTGTCGGGCGAAGGAGCGGGGGGACATCCTGGCGCGGGCGGCAAGCGCGGCAACGGTGAGTGGCTCGTCGAGATGGGCCAGGGCAAAGGCGCGTACCTCGGCCAGTGCGTCTGCGGCGCGGTCGGTGTGCGGTGTCGGATGTTCGATGAATTGGGCCTGGGTGCCGGTCCGGAAGGGCGCGGTGACCATGGAGCGGGCGACTGTCGCAGCTGCCTCTGCGCCGTGCGTGGCGCGCACCAGATGCAGGCACAGGTCGATGCCGGCAGCGGTGCCGGCGGCTGTCCACAGATTGCCGTCCTCGACGAACAGGGCGTCCCGCTCGACCCGCACCTGTGGGTGTCGGGTCTTCAGTAGGTCGGTCAGTGCCCAGTGGGTTAGCGCCCGGCGGCCGTCCAGCAGTCCCGCCTGGGCGAGCGTGAACGCGCCGCCGCACAGAGCGGCGATGGCGGTGCCTCGGGCGTGGGCGCTGCGTAGGGCTGCGAGGACGGGCTCGGGTGCTGGGGTGATGTGGTCGTCCAAGCCCGGTACGAGGATCAACTCGGCGCGGGGGAGCCAGGCGAGGGTGCGATCCGGCGTGAGGGTGAGCCCACCGCGCATCGGTACAGGTTCGGAGCCCGCGGCTACGCGGCGCAGCTCGAACGCGGGGCCCCCGCGGTCGGTGCGGTCCGTACCCCACACCTCGGTGATCACCGAGACATCGAAGGCCCGGATGCCGGGGAAGGCGATCAGGGCGATGCGGTGTGCCGGTGCGGGTCGGATCATCCTGGCAGTAAATCATCGATCGCTGTCTTTTCTCCTCCTGTGGAAGGGCGCACCAGGGCGGCAGGATCGTGGACATGGAGATCACACAGAACGCGGCGCTGGTAGTGGTGGACGTGCAGAAGGGCTTCGACGAGTCGGAATTCTGGGGCCCCCGCAACAACCCGGCCGCCGACCAGAACATCGCCTCGTTGATCGCGGCCTGGCAGGACACGGACCGGCCGGTCGTCTTCGTACGGCACGACTCGAACAAGCCCGGCTCGCCGCTGCGGACCGGGTACGAGGGAAACGAATTCAAGGACTACGTCGAGGAGCGGCGCGGCAAGGGCGGCGGGCCGGAGCTACTCGTCACCAAGTCCGTGAACTCGGCGTTCTACGGCACCCCCAACCTTGACGACTGGTTCAAGGAGGCCGGCATTACCCAGGTCGTACTGACCGGTATCCAGACCAACATGTGCGTAGAGACCACCGCCCGCATGGGCGGCAATCTCGGCTACGACGTGCTGGTCGCCCTCGACGCCACCCACACCTTCGACCTGACTGGCCCGAACGGCTGGCATTCGACGGCCGACGAACTGGTCCGAGCGAGTGCCGTCTCGCTGCACGGCGGGGGCTTTGCCCGGGTGGTGACGACCGGCGAGCTGGTGGCCGCCGTCCGCCCCTGACACCCCAGACCAGGGGCGCGGGCCACCTCCGACGCCCACCCGCGCCAACTCGACCGCTCGCAGGCCAGGTCAAAGACTCGATCACAGTCACATTGCTGTGACTGAGCGCGATAGTTGGCCCGTCGGGCCAATGGGATGCTCAGATCCAGCGACGCCCGCGAACGGTCAGCCGCCGTGCAGGCCCCACACGTCGAGGCCGCCGTAGACGTGGGCTTCGAGACATCGAGGGGCGTCGAGACCGATGGCTTCGCCGCGGTAGACGGCGATCAGCGATCCCCTGCCCCGCCACCAGGTGTCGGTCAGGCCCTGTACTTCAGGTACCGGCTCGTAGCCGGCGAGGTCCAAAGACCTTCGGTGGTAACGGAACGTCGCGGTCTTCACTTTCGGTACGGTCTTGCTGGTGAGAAGCGTTGACCTGGACATTTATCCGGTGGGGCGGCTGGATGCCGGGAGCGGTCAGTCCCGTGGACTGTGCACCGTGGAGGCCGGACGGATACCCGCCCCAGACGCGTCCGAGCTCGTTGACCTGCAGAGTGTTGCGATCTCCGCCAGCACAGCCATGACGTAGCGCAGAGCAACCACCGAATGTGAGCCAGAGCCGAACGATTTACAGTCCCATGGCCACCCGCGGCATCCGCACCCGCCACACCGCCGACGGTCAGGTCGAGGTCACCGTCGCCGCCGGCCACCCGTTCACCAAACTCGTCGCCCACACCGTCGCCGAAGGCCTGTCCGGCATCGAGTACCTCGGCGGGATCCCCGGCACCGCCGGGGCGGCACCGGTCCAGAACGCCGGAGCGTACGGGCAGGAGATCGGCGACCGGCTCACCGCCGTCACCGCCCACGACTGGACCACCGGCCGAACCACCCGGATCCCCACCGCCGAGTGCGGATTCGGCTACCGCACCAGCCGGTTCAAGCAGCAGCCCGGCCGGTGGACGATCCTCTCCCTCAGCCTCCACCTGACCCCCTCCACCGCGGCGGCCCCCGTCATCTACCAGCACCTCGCCACAGCGCTCCGGGCCCCGCTGGGCAGCAGGCCCCCGCTTGCCGAAGCGGCGGCCGCCGTACTGCACGACCGCGCCGAGCGAGGGCTGCTCCTGCCCGATACCGGTCACGACCACCGGCAGGCCGGCTCTTGCTTTCTCAACCCCACCGTCACCGACGACCGGGCCCGCTTCCTGCGCAGCCAGGGTGCCCCCGTCCACCGCACGCCCCTGGGCGCCTGGCGGGCCAGCGCGGGCTGGCTGCTGGAGGCCTGCGGCTACCGGCCCGGCACCACCATCACCCGCGGGGTCTCCTGCTCCACCCACCGCACGCTGACGCTCACCGCCCAGCCCGGCGCCACCGCGCACAGCTTCCACAGCGCACTGGCGACGATGGCCGGCCACGTACGCATGGCCACGGGCGTACGGCTACAGGCCGAGCCCGCTGCGGTGTGACCGCCACTCACTCGGCTACGAGATCGAGGCACTTCGCGGCGTGCAGTTCCTCCAGTGGCACCTTGTGACGCTTGGCCCCCCAGACGTACGCATGGACGGCCACGTCGGCATGACGCACGACAGAAGCAAGGTTGTTCAGCACACCGACGACCCGCTCCACCCCGAGATGGACCCGTCCCCCGACATGGGCGTCGTGGAGGAAGTCGGCGGCGTCCTCGGCATCAGCGTCCCGGAACTTCTCCACGGCCTCGTCGTCGCGTAGCTCACCGTTCTGGTGGGTCAGGAGGTGCCGTAGGTCCCTGGCCCACTCGACGTCGGGTGTTGCGACGGCGCTTCCGAGAACCGTGTGCGCGGTGACCAGGGTCTTCCAGCCCGGGGAGGTGAACCCCTTCGGAGTCTTCAGGCGCAAGATATGAGTGCCCGTCTTGCCGTCGAGGGTGACGCTCCAGCCCTCGATGACCTCTTGGGCTGCCTTTTCGAGGTAGACCTCGAATGCCGTCACGCCGTTCTTCAAGACCGAGGCCTCCACCATCCACTGGTGGGAGAACGGCCAAAGGCCTCCTACGGCGTCGTGGAACATGTCGACGTGCTCGTCGCCGTAGTGGATCTCTGGGTCGAACACCTCGCTCAGCGTGTCCTCGGCCTGCTTCCACTGATGCTCGTAGGCCTCCGCTGACCACTGGGCCGTCAGCTTCAGAAACGCTCGGTTCTCCGCATCGGTCTTGCGCCAGTCGTCAAAGGCCCGACTCACCGTTCCATGAGCTTCGTCCCAGGTCATGGGACGAGCGTAGGAGCAACGGACCGACCGGCGTACCGAGTTTCGGCACCGAGGTCGACGGGGCCCCGCAGGCGCGCATGGGTACGTGGCATCACCCGAGGGGGATGACTCCGCCTTGGACCAGGGGGGAGCACTCAGGGCATTCCTCAGGGTGTCCAGCAGCGCGACACAGCGAGTCGGTGCGGGCGTTCTCGACGCCCTCCGTGCTCCACCACAGAACCTGCGCGATCTGTTCGACGTCCACGGGACTGTAGCCGTAAGGAAGCGCGGCCGCGATCGAGTCGGACAGCGCAGCATGCGCGTTCTGCCACGCCTGGAGGGCCTGCATCATGGTGGCGCGGTCCGTACGGATCCGCTGCATTGCGGTTGCGGTAATCACGCGATCAGCCTGCCAGCCCGGAGCGGGGCGCCCGTGGAACGGCGAGCATGAACATGGGCCTCGCAATGGTGATCATCGCTAGGTGCTGCGGCACAGCTGCGTGATCGCCGGGTTCGTGACTCCCTGGGAGGCCCGGCAGAGGTCTGCCATGTCCACCCGGCCCGGAGCCGGGGCGGGCGCGGGCCGGTAGCGCGGCGGGGCCGGCGGGCGGGCGGTGTGGACGCTGCGGGTCTTCGGCCTCGGCTTCGGTGCGGAGGCGCCGGTGCGGGGCCGCGTGGACTTCGCGGGCGTACGCCGCGTCGCTTGCGTCTGCGCCGCGGAAGATCGTCGCTTCTCCGTCTTCGGCGCCGTGTGCCGCTCCTCCCGCGGGCGAGGGGTCGGCTGCACCCGGTCCGGGGTGGAGGCGTTCTCAGTCGGGGCGGCCGGGGTCGGCAGCGTGGTCAGCGGCAAGGAGCCTTCGGCAGGCCGAGACCGGTCGGGCGGGGCGGACGCGGCCGACGCCGGGGCTGTGCCCGTGCTCGCGGCGGGTGGCTTGTCGTCGGCCGGAATCACGGAGACGCACCCGGACGTCGTCAGCAGGGCGACAAGCAGCAGGGGCAGGGTCCGACGGTGCATCCGACCACTCTGGCGCAGACGGCATCCGGCCCCTCACAGGCACGCCCGTGTCCTCGCAGTTGGTGGGGAGGGGCGGGCCGGATCGCCGGGACCAGCCAGCCACGTCGGAGCGATCGTCGCGCTCGTCACGGTGCGCAGGGCCCCGTGAGGGCTGCTGCTGCGACGCACCCGGGCAGCGCTCTCCGGGATGGGATTCAGCCCTGATCTGTCTTCCGCCCACCAGGGCCACCGCCGCGCGAGGGGAGTGGCCCTCAGCTCCTCGGGGATCGGAGCCAGCCGCGTCTACACCTCAGAAGGCCGTTCCTCTGACGAGGACGTTGTCGAGCTTCAGCTCTTTGAGGACGGCGGGCTGCGGCTGCTCATGACCCGCCTCTCCGATGCCGCCTCCAAGCCGTACAGGTCGCCGGGTGAGGACGAGCAGGTCATCTTCACCCGGCACATGCTGGACCTGATCCGTCTGATCTCCGATGACGTGGGCTATCACGGCAACTGGGCCGTGTCCGTCGGAGCCAACCGGCTCCGCGGCCGCCGCCGGTACCAAGGGCGGTCGGGTTTTCTCAGCAACCACATGTACAGCGCCGACACAAGCCGTTCCCGAGGCAGAATGGCGGTCCGCTGCTCGGCTCGTTGAATCGGCTGTGCCGACAGAGAGGCCCACTGCCGGGCCCCGCTGCTGACGTACGCGACCCCAAGCCCTTCGGCGAGCCCGAGGCGAGCGGGGTGGGGGAGCGGTTCAAAAGCCGCTTCCCCCCTTCTCCACCCACTGCGCCCGGGAGGCCAAGCCGCGCCGGAACGCCGCCTCCGCCTTGTGCCCGGGCTTCTTCGAGCCCTGAGGGCGCCGGCAGGCGCCGAAGCGAGCTCCGTATGGGCGGCGGCCGTCACCGGGTGGGCCGCGCCCCGCACGCCCAGTGCCTCCAGGCGGTCGCGTTGCTGTGGCGGAGCAGCATGTCGGCCATCACGTGGCCGCTTCTGGGCTCCCGGGTAGAATCCGGCCGGTCGAACCGCAGCGAGTCAGAGAGGAGTGAAAGATGAGTTTGTCCGGATTCCCGCGGCGGCGAGGTTCTACAGCAGATGCCAGCGGTCGGCGACCTCCGTCGCGTCGGGGGCGGCTTCCTTCCCAATAGCGCTCCCCGCCAGCTGCCGGAGCGGTTCCAGGTAGTCCCGCCGCTCTCCGACGACCGGACAGCGAGGGTGAAGCGGTCGTTGCGTTCGGACCCGGGCCGGGTGGGCGAGGAGAACAGCAGCGGACCGCCGGGCAGCTGCAGCAGCGAGTCGGAGACCGGCGGCGCATCCACATCGCGCACCGTGGTGAAGCCGAAGGTTGCGAGGCATACAGCCGTCCCGCCTACCACAAGGTGGGGACGAAACCCCGGCGAACTGGATAGACAACAAGCTCAGCGCCAGGTGTTGGTGTCCACGATCTCGCCGGTCTCCAAGTCGATACGGCCCTGGAAGTCACCTGCGTTGCGCGTGACCATGATCACGAGCGGCCGACCGTCCTGGGGGAAGGCGGTGTAGAAGCCGTGCACGTCATTCGGATCCCTCAGCAGGTCGTGCGGCGGGTGCAGCCGGAACCGCTCCGAGCCGTCGGCCCGGTAGACCACCGCGTTGTCCGACGGGGTGAACGGTGCGCTGTTGATTGCTTCCACCACCAGCACCAGCGTCTCGTCGTACTCCCGCCACGCCATGACGTCCTGTGGCGGAAGCTCGTACGACTTCTCGACGTTCCCGGCGGGGCCGCTCCACCGGATTGTGGTGTCGCCTTGGGCCCAGGTGACCACGACGCCGGGATTTTCTTCTGTCACTTGGGGATCTCCGTGGGTGGGCCGACTGGGATCAGTCGGGCTCGGTCTCCGAATTCCATGATCTCTATTTGAGTCCCGCCGCCGGGCAGATGGCCAAGCTTCGGGTCCATCTGGGGTCCGATGATGCTCTCCTGGACGAGGATTGGGTCACCGTCCGAATGCGGTAGCGCTGCAGGAGCGAGACGTCATCCTTCCAGTCGGTGCGGACGGCCAGCTGATCTCGAACATACTGCTGGTTGGGGACGCCGTCGAAAGTACCGAACCCGCCCGGTCGGGTCTGGCCCTGCGAGATCACCATGTTGAACTCCTCCCCGGGCTTGGCGAAGCGCGCGAGGATCGGCGACCCCTCCAGGTGCGGGGGTTCACGCCTGGCCGGGGGAAGGGCCTTCTGCTCCTCGCCCTTCTCCGGGCAGGGGCTGAGGCCCAGCGGGTCCGCCCACACGAGCGGGTTGATGACGTAGGCGACCGGGTTCGGGGACGGCGCGAGCCCCAGCGGGTCGCCCGCCAGATAACGGGCCGTCTCGGGGTCGTAAGTGCGGAAGTAATTGTGGTGGAGGCCGGTCTCGGGGTCGTGATATTGGCCCGGGAAGCGCAGCGGGGTGTAGGCGGAGGCGTCCCGGTTCCAGCTCGTCGTGCCCCATACCGTGGAGCGGGTGCGCCAGGCGACCTCTCCCTGCTCGTCGATCAGCTCGGTGGGCGTGCCGACCAGATCGGTGACGATGGCGAAGAACCGGCTGTCGATCTCCTCCTGCGCGGCCTGCGACGACCGGCGTATGGACTCCACCTGGGTGAGCGGGTGCAGGCCGGAGTGCGTCCAGCTGAGCGTGACCTCGTGCGGGCTGCCCGCCGAGCGCGTCGTCTGCTCGATGAGGGTCGGCCCGTCCCACGTGAAGACGGTCTCCTCCGCGACCTCGTCAACCCTGTCCGGCTGCGCCGACGCTTTACGTGAAGCGTCGATCGACGTGAGTCTCTGCTTCGCGGCACGGCGGCCCAGCGCGTCGTAGCGGTAGCGCCAACGCGTCCCGTCCGGGGTGGTTACCTCGGTGAGCCGGTCGTCCGCGTCCCACGTATAGCGCCAGGTGTCCGGCTTGCGGGAGAGCCGGGTCTTCTGCCGCAGGGTCACGCGGCCCTGGGCGTCGTGCTCGTAGCGGACACGGCCCGCTCGGGTGATCCGCGTCCCGGTGTAGGTGCGTTCGCCGGTGGCCTCGGCGCCCAGCTGCTCCGGCCAGGAGGCCGAGGTCTGGTTGCCCGCTTCGTCGTAGGCGTAGCGCTCCGACCAGGAGGCGGCGTCCACGACGGTGATGCGGGAGGCCGAGTCCAGGGTGAAGGTTCGCGGCCCCGTCGCCTCGTCGTCGATGGCCAGCAGATTGCCGTCGGCACGGTAGCTGTAGCCGCGGCGCAGCAGGGTCCGCTGGTTCGAGCCGGTGATGTGCCGGGTGGTGAGCCGGCCCACCGCGTCGAAGGTCTGGTGCAGCGTTGTGCTGTCGCCGATGCGCCGGGTCAGTTCACGGCCGACTGCGTCACGCTCGAAGGTCAGGGTCCGGCCCGAGGCGGTGATCTCGGTGCAGTGGCCGCCCTCGTCGTAGGTCCAGCGGGTCTGCGCCCCGGTGGGGGTGGTCAGGCCGGCCGGTCGGCTTAGCTCGTCGTACGTGTAGCGGACTGTACGGCCGTCGAGTTGCTCCTCGACGAGTCGGCCGTGCCGGTCGCGGATGCGGAGCAGCCTGGTGCCGTCGGAGGAGACGGCTGTTGCCGGCAGGTCGAAGACGTCGAACTCGAAGGTCGCCGTTCCGGTGGGGGAGGTCTTAGCGTCAGGCCGTCGAAGTCGGTCTCCGAGGTCAGCCGTCCTGCCGCGTCGTACACGTACTCCCAGGTCAGGCCCTGGGGGTTGCGTACGCCCGTGAGCCGCAGCAACGCGTCGTAGGTGTACTCGTGGCGTACGCCGTCGGGACCGGTCCGGGCGGCGAGGAGGTCGAAGTGGGTGCACTCGAAGCGGGTCACACCGCCGGCCGGGTCGGTGAAGGCGGTGCAGTTGCCCTCGCCGTCGTACGTCCACACCGACTCGGCGCCGTCCGCGTTCACCCGGCGGGCGGGACGGCCCTCCGGGGTCCACTCCACGGTCGTCACCCCGCCGAGCGGGTCGGTCACGCGCACCGGGCGCCCGAAGGCGTCGCGTTCGAACCGCGAGGTGGCGCCGAGGGGGTCCGTGATCGTGACCGGCAGACCGGCCGCGTCGGTGGTGAAGCGGGTGACGGCGCCCAGCGGGTTGGTCACCGTGACGACGTGGCCGCGTTCGTCGTAGGCGAAGGTGGTGACGGCGCCTGTCGAGGTGGTGAGCGAGGTGCGGTTTCCGCGCTCGTCGAAGGTCTGGCGGATGATCGTGCCGTCGGCGTTGGCCACCCGTACCGGCAGGCCCAGTTCGTCGTACTCGGTGCCCGCGGTGCGGCCGTCGGGACGGATCGAGCGGGTGATCCGACCCGCCTCGTCGTACTCCTGGAGCGAAGCGGCGCCCAGGGCGTCGGTACGGCTGATCACGCGCCCGGCGCTGTCGTACTGGTAGCGGGTGACAGCGCCGAGCGGGTCGATCTCGGCGACGACCCGGCAGCCCTCGTCGATCACGTAACGGCGCGTGTGCCCGTCGGCGGTCGCGACCGCGGTGACACGGTGGCCGGTCGCCGGGTCGCGCTCGTCGTACGAGAGCGTGAGGGCGAGGTGTCCCTCGGTGCCGCCTTCCGCGACGCAGCGGTCCTGGTCGTCGTAGGCGTAGTCGTAGCGACTGCCGTTGGTGTCGGTCCAGGACGTGATCCGGCCACGCTCGTCATAGGCCAGCCGCAGGGGCAGGCCGGAGGAGTTGACGACCTCCGTCAGGTTTCCGTCGGTGTAGCCGTACGCGAGGACGCGCGGGCCACCGACGAGGTGGAGGGCGGTAATGCGGCCCTCGGCAGTGACGAAGCGCAGGTGGTAGCCGCCGGAGTGGGCTATCCCCAGCGGGGTGCCCGCGTGGTCGTACTCGAAGGTGATGAGGTTGCCGTTGCGGTCCTCCAGCTGGGCGATCGCCGCGAGACCGTCCCCCTCACCGTCCCAGCCCGCCGCCGGCGAGAACCGCCGTATTCGGCCCGTCGCCGGGTCGGTCAGCGTCCAGTCGCCGTCCGGTGTGCGTTCCAGCGGATGGCGCGGCCCGGTTGCCGGGAGCACGGGCAGGCCGGGCGCCGGATGCGGGTAAGCGACGAGAAGCCCGTCATCGCTGACCAGCACCACGCCCTCGGCATCGATCTCCAGGTGCTGGTCGATGGTGGAGGCCCAGGACGGGCCGAACCAGCGGCCGGCCGTGTACCCGGATTCCGCACGGCGCGTGAAGACCAGTGGAAGCGTGCCAGGCAGGACCAGGTCGGTCTGCGGCAGGTACATCTGCCCGGTAGCCAGGTCCACCGGGTCGGTGCAGCCATTGATCTTGTCACAGTCCGGGGTCTTGTGCACATTCGGACCGTCGCTGTCCAGCCCTTGGCGCCCGGGACCCTTCGGTACGTCGTTGGCGGTCTTGGCGGCCGTAGCCGCCCTCTTCGACGGGCCGAGGCCCTTGGTGCCGGCGAGCTCCGGCAGGAGTTTGCCGATGCCTTCGGCGGGGTCCTTCATGAAGTCGTCGAGCATCTGCTTGCCCGCGCCCATGGGGTCATTGACCGCCACGACCAGGCCCGCGACCGTCGAGTTGAGGTTGGTCCGGTACTCCGCCGGGTGGGTCAAGTTGTACGGGTCGAACGGGGTGACCGCGCGGACGAAGTTGACCAAGCCCGCCGTGCCCTTGAGGACGCCGCCCGCCAGGTGGGTCTCCGCGAGCTCCAGGTAGTCCATGCCGTCACCGAACTGCTCCGAGTACGAGGGCTTGGGCGGGGCCGCGTCGCGGGCCGCGCGGACCGCCGTACTGGCCGTCTCCGCGACATCGTTGCGCTGCGTGCGCGCGGTCTTGAGCTTGTCCTCGGCCGCCTTGAACAGCGGGCCGGCAGGGTCGGTGAAATCGTCCGACGGCCGCGGCGGCAGCGTGTCCTTCCCGGCCCTCACCGCCGTCTTGTAGTCGATGATCGACTTGTTGTAGGCGGTGCGCGCGTCCTGCGAGACCTTCTGGGCGTGCTTGTACTCCGCCAGGGCCTCCCTGGCCTGGCGCTGCGCCCACTCGACGGTCTCCGCGAAGCGGCCCATCGCGTCGGCGGCCTTACCGAAGGCCTCGGCCGCCTTGAACCAGCGCGGCGGCTCCTTAGCCAACGCCTCCCGGAACGCGTCCGCCGACGCTCCCTTCAGCCCGTCGCCTTCCAGGCCCTTCAGGCCGTTTCCGACTAGGGTGAAGGAGGACTTGAAGTCGTTCAGGTGCGAGACCTGCGCGCGGATCTTGGAGACGCTGCCGTAAACCAGTTTGTTCGGGTCCTCGGTCTGCCCGAGCTCCAGCTCCGCAACGTCCGCACCGAGCTGGTTGGCGGCCGAGCGGCTCTTGTCACGGACCCAGTCGCCCGCCTCGTCGAGACCGACCTCTTCCGCCACGCCAGCGAGCTTGTCGCCGCCCGACTCGATCACATCGCCGAGGTCCTCGGCCAGATCCTCGGCCCCGTCCTCCCACGAGTCCGGTACGAAATCCCGCCAGCCCATCAGTTACCGCCCCGCTGCGGGCGCCTTCGGCGTAGGCACCGGCCCGGTCGCGGCAGATCACTTCGACCTCGGGGTGGTCGCGCAGCCAGGTGGCCAGCGGCTCGGCGTCCCGGCCCGGCAGCACATCGACCGGGCGCCGTTCTTCCAGGTCCACCAGGATCGTGGCGTAGGAGTCGTTCTTGCGCAGCGCGAAGTCGTCGACCCCAAGGACGCGCACGCTGGCCTGCGGCAACTCCGGCAACGCACGGAGAAGTTCAAGGAGTTTGTCCTTGGCGACGCGGATGCTCAGCGCGGCCGCGAGCCGCGCACCCGGCCGACCCGCCAGACATGCCGCGATCGAAGTGAGCAGTGTGCTCAGCACCGGCGTGTACCGGGCATGCGGGCTGGTCAACCCCTCGACCTGCTCGACGAACGTCACCGCCGGACACTGCGGATTGAGGCACTTGAACCGGCGCACCACGAGTTCGACCACCGTCGAGGCTCCACCCAGGGGCGCGTCAGCGAGCCGGCGCGCGTACCGGCCGTGCACACGCCACGACACCACCCCGCACCTTGGGCACCTTGCCGTCGGCCCTGCGGAGTGCGCGCAGAACGTGACCGTACCGGCCGCACGCTCGATCGACTCGACAACCACACCGGCTAAATGCGGTAGCAACCGTCCCAAACCCCCTGAACCGCACACCCGGTAGATGCCCAGTTCAGACTGGGTACGTCACAAGATCCCCGACAGAGCCGGTAATGTGCAGAGCTGTTAGGGCCTGTCCCCGGCACGGGGCCGGAGAAGCTGCGAACGTGCGCGGATGTTAGCTTCGCTTCCCGTGATGGAGCACCAGGACGACACCAGGGCGGCCTACGACGGGGTCGTCGAGCTGTATGCGTCGCTGTTCGCTAATCGGTTGGAGACGCAGCCGTTCTCGCGGAACATGATCGGCACCTTTGCCGAGATGGTGCGCGGGACGGGGAACCCGCGGGCAGCGGACGTCGGGTGCGGCCCGGGACATCTGACGGCCATGCTGCACGACCTGGGGCTGGACGCCTTCGGGCTCGACCTCTCTCCGGGCATGGTCGACCACGCCCGGCGGGCGCATCCTGCGCTGCGGTTCGACGAGGCGCGGATGGAGGACCTGCCGGTCGAGGACGGCGCGCTCGGCGGCGTGCTGGCCCACTACTCGATGATCCATACCCCGCCTGAAGAATTGCCTGCGCTGCTCGCCGAGCAGGTGCGTGTCCTTGCGCCGGGCGGCCTGCTGCTGGTCTCGTTCTTTGCGACCGACGGACCGGAGCCGGTCCGCTTCGACCACAAGGTAACGCCCGCCTATAGCTGGCCGGCGGACCGGTTCGCCGAGTTGCTGGCCGAGGCCGGGCTCACCACGTTCGCCCGGCTGCTCCACGACCCGGCCTCCGACCGGGGTTTCCTCGACGCCCACTTGCTGGCCCGCCGCCACTAGAGCGTGCCGCGTAGTCTTTGGGCGGCAGCGCTTAAGCGACTTCGGTCTCTCGCTCGATGGCCTTGAGGCGGTTCTTCAGGCGGTAGCTGGGGCCGTTGATGGAGATCACTTCGCAGTGGTGCAGGAGGCGGTCGAGGATGGCGGTGGCCAGGACCTTGTCGCCGAACACCTGTCCCCATTCACTGAAGGTCTTGTTTGAGGTCAGGATGATCGAGCCCTTCTCGTAGCGCTTCGAGATCACCTGGAAGACCAAGTTCGCCTCGGCTCGTTCCAGCGGCTGGTATCCGACTTCATCGACGACGAGGACGCTGGGCCGCAGGTAGGTGCCGAGCTTACTGGTCAGCCGGCCGGCGGCCTCGGCGGCTTTGAGGTGGCGGACCATGTCGTCGAGGCTGGTGAAGTAGATCGAGTAGCCGGCCCGGCAGGCCGCGACCGCTAGGGCGACAGCGATATGCGTCTTGCCCACCCCGGGCGGCCCCAGCAGGGCGGCGTTCGCCTTGGCCTCGACGAACGACAGGGTGGCGAGGTCTTTGACCTTGCGCGGGTCGAGGTCGGGCTGGAAGGAGAAGTCGTACTCGTCCAGAGTCTTGTGGTGGGGCAGCCGGGACAGCCGCAGGCCCTGGCGGAAGCGGCGGTCGTCGCGGACGGCAAGTTCCTCAGACAGCACCAGATCGAGGAAGTCGAGATAGCCCATCTTGCCCTCGTCAGCCCGCCGGATGTACTCGCTGATGGTCTCGGTCAGGTGGGGCAGGCCGAGCTTGTCGGCCGTGTTGCGGATGCGGGTGGAGACCAGCTCGCTCAAGACATTTCCCTCGTGCTCGGGTGGGTGGTGAAGGGACGGGTGCCGGTCAGTTCGTCATAGACCGACAGTGGACGGCGGCCGACCTCGATGCGGGTGGCGGCAGCCCGGTTCAGCAGGGCCTGCAACAGTCCGGCCTCCTCGCCCAGAGGACGTTCGCGCCGGGGCTGGGGGACGTCGCCGGTGGTGGTGCGGCGGCCCTTGCCGGTGGGCAGGCCGTCCCAGTGGGTCTCCTCGACGACCCGGACGCCGCGGCCGACCGCCCGAGGGTGCATGGCCAGCAGCGTCTCGCCGCTGGCGTCCGCGGCGGTCGAGTGCACCATGATCTTTGACTTCGTGGCCCGGATCTCGACCAGCTGGCGGGGGCGGACTCGGCGGGCGGGCACCGAGTAGAGGTTGCCGCCGAAGGCGACCAGGCAGTCCTTGCCGACCGGCCGCAGATGCCGTTCGACCACCAGATAGGGGGTGGGCGGCAGCGGCTTGAGAGCCGCGTGGTCACGGGCCGCCCGTTCGCCGATGACCTCCCGGTGCGTCTTGTGGATCTGGGCCCGCCGCTGCGGCACCCAGGCGGCGAAGGCCGCGTCCTTCTCCTCGACGGAGGAGAAGGCCCGGCCGGACAGGACGTGGTCGCGGACGATGAGGACCTGGCATTCGACGCGGCCTTTCCCGGTGGGCCGGTAGGCGTCGGCCGACTGCCGCGACGTCGCCGAGCGGGTCTCGCAGTACAACGCCCGGAACACGCCGCCGACCCGGAGCCCGCGATAGGTGCGCCGACTGGCGCCGCCGCCGGCCGCTCAGGCGGCTGGGGAGGGAGCGTGTTTCTGGGGTTGTCCCGCCGGGCGGGCCCGGCCCCGCCGCTGTTACCGGAGGAGGTGGGTGGCTGGGCCCGTGTTCCGGGAGCTGGGGAGGGTGCTGTACGGCTCCCTGGTGGGCGTCGGTCCGGCCGTGGACGAGGCAAACCGGGGTCGCGCTGAGGGCGCAGACGGACGGGCTCAGGTGTGGATGCGGTCGTTGGTGCGTTGTGGTGGTCGGCGCTCTCGGCGGAGCTTCTGCCGGGTCCACGGCCCCGCGTGACTGGGCTGCTGCCCAAACCATCATGCCGCCAGCCCCTCCGTGTGGAAGGGGTCGTTGAGCTTCACCGTAATGTCGACGTCGCTGTCACCGCGGACGTTGGTGTTGTTGGGATACGAGCCCTTCGACGCCACGGTGATGTCGAGCTCCTCGAACGGCTCGTGTCGGAGCACCGCCTGTTTCACCATGCGCTCGGCGCGTTCCAGCCGGAGCTGTTCGGAAGCATCCGGTGGCTCTTCCACTTGTTGATCAAAGCGATCCGCTGTTCATACGTCAGCTGTCGTGCCATGAAGGCATCCAGGCTCCGGCGCGCCTGCGCCGGCTGACAGCGTATGAGCGGGCACTGACAGCGACTCACCGGTGGAATGCAACCCGTGTGGACCCTGCAGGGCCAGCACGTCGTAGTGCCGATGGAGGATGCGTGCCGTCCACGGGGCCGCGTCTGACCCCCGGCGTAGGGTCTGTCAGTCGAACGTGTAACGAGGGTGGTTGGGGTTACTGGCGTGTTGCGGAGAGGCGGCCGTCGAAGGTGATGCCGAAGGCGTTCAGCGCGGTCTTCCGGCGCATGGTTCAGCGGGCCTGACGACGGCCGGTGGGGTCGAGCGACATGATCGCCGTGTAGACGCGTTTCAGGGCGGCGGTCTCGTTCGGGAAGTATCCGCGGGCCTTGACCGCGCGCCGGATCCTGGCGTTTCGATCGCGTTGGTGGTGCAGACGATGCGGCGGATCTCGGTATCGAAGCGGAGAGCACATCATGAGAAGCTCCTCGCGGCGGTGTCTGCGCCCCGCCTGGTGCAGGACCGGTCTCTCCGCACCTCTCGCTGGAGCGCCTGGAGTACCTCACCGACGCGGTCGGGCTGCGATCGGCGCTCTGCCCGGCGCCGAAGCTGCCGCCGTCTTGGCACCGGCACTCCGGGAGGAGGCCTGATCTGCCACGCCCGTGGCGCTCGACGCCGGAGTCGAGCATGACTGCCGCCTGGTCCTCAACGGCCTTCTCCCGGTTCCCGCCGTGAGCGGGTGGTGTTGACCCGCAGGGCAGTGATGTCGCCGATGAGGTCTACGGCAGCGGCGGAGGGGCCGGGCTGGCTCAGCCGATCGGCGATCGCCAGCGCCTTCCCGGCGAGGGCTGCCGCCTCTGTCAGGACACCCCGGTCGCGTTGGACGACTGCGAGGTCCAGGCAGGTCAGCGCCACGTATGGCCAGGCGCCGAGGGCCTGGTTGCGGACCAGTGCCTCGCGTAGCAGCTTCTCGGCCTTCTCCGGGCTGCCGGCGGCCAGGGCCAGACGGCCGAGTTCACGACTGACCGTACCGGAGAAGTAGGCTGTGGGCGTGCCGAGCGCTCCCGGGTACCGCCGGAACAGCACGAGCTGGTCATACACCAGCTGCGCAGCTTCAGCATCGCCGACCAGTTCAATGAGGTCGACTAGGTGCAGCAGCACCGCTGGCCACGTCGGGTTCGTCATCGGGATCGGTAGCACCGGGCGCAGTTGGGAGTACATCCCCCGCGCCTCGTTCAGTCGCCCTGCAAGGAACAGCGCCCGCGCCCGCGCGGACAGGATGAGCGGGCTTCTCGGAGCGCGGTCGAGGTCACGCCACATCTCCCTGGGTAGTTCTGCGGGGTCCCCGCGAATCAGGGCCAGTTGCAGGCACAGCACGTAGTTCATCCTGATCGCCGTCTTGTCTCCGCTGGCCTCGGCGATCTTGGCGGCGTCCGCATTGCAGCGGCGGGCGGTGGCGAACTGTCCTTTCAGCGCAGCGCGTGCGGCGCTGACGCGCAGCAGATGCCAGCGGGCGAGCGGGAGCGGAGAACGGTCCGCGATCGCCTCGATGCCGCCAATCGCGTCGTCCACCAGTTCCAGGAGACCCATCATGTAGCCAGCCTGGATACGCCACTCGTGGCCGAGCACCGCGGCGAGCGGGTCGCCGAGCTGCTCGGCGCGGGACACGGACTGCTCACCCAGGCGCAAGCGTCCGGCTGTGTCGTCCGGATGGGCCAAGGTCATCTCCATGGCCCGGGCCGCGTCGAGTTCGGCACGCAAGTCACCGGTGGCCCTGGCCAGACCGAGGGCGGCTCGGGCATGCCCGGCCGCCGTGTCGGGCGAGCCGAGATCGGCCGAAGCAGTGGCGAGCTGCGCGAGCAGCCGAGCCCGTACGGCGCCCGGCATGTCCTCGACGGCCAGCGCCGCCTCGCACAGTTGGCTGATCGCCTGGGAGGCCTGCGGGAATGTGACGCCCTGGAGTACCAAGGCGATCTCGGCGAGCAGGGCAGGCTGGTTGGTCGCGTTCGCCGAGTCGGCCGCTTCGGTGCAGTGGCGCAGGCTGGCGTCGTAGAGCCCGGCAAGGAACTCGGCGCGGGCCAGCTCGATGAGCGCCGGTGCGCGCTGCGGGTCCGTCGGGACGAGTACCGCGGCGGCGTCCGACAGGTGCCGGGCGGCATCGGCGTAGGCGTGCCGTTCACAGGCCTGATCCGCGGCGATCCGGGACCAGTGCGCGGCGGCGGCACGGTGGCCGGGCTCCTTACCGGCCCGTCGCCAGTGCGCGGCGATGCGTGCCGCCTCGGTGGGGTCCCCGGTCCTTTCCAGTGCCTGAGCGGCGGCTCTGTGCAAGGCACGGGCGACGGCTGGGGCGGTTCGGCCGAGCATCTCGTCGCGTACCAGATCGTGAGTGAAGCGGTAGATGCGTCCAGCGTCGGTGGTTTCCACCACGGTCAGGACACCGGCGTGCCAGGCCGCCTCCAGTGCTCGGGCGATGACGGTCTCGCCCAACTTCGGCAGCACCGCGGAGAGCTGAGCCGTGTCCGGCCGTTCGCCGAGCACGGCTGCGGCGTCCATGACTTCCCGCTGCTCAGCGGTGAGCCCGGTCAGCAGCCCGCTGACGATGGTATGGAGGTCGCCCGCGTGCGTGCGCAGTGCTGAAACGAGCAGCGGCAGCCCACCGGTACGCCGGTACGCTTCCGCCGCGTCCGTCTCGCCGACGCACTGGGCGACCTCCTCCCGGGTGAACGGGACCAGACGCAGTGTGGCAGCGTAGCGGCCCAGGTTCGCCAGCGCCCCAGCGGCTTCCTCGGGCCCGGGTTGCCGGAAGGTGCCGAGCACGAACAGTCCGCACTCGGCCGCCTTTTCGGCCACCTGCCACAGCAGGTCAAGGCTGGCGGTGTCGGCCCAGTGCAGATCCTCCAGCACGATGAGCAGGGAGCGTCTGGAGGCTGCCATGGCCAGCGACTCGCATAACCGGGCCAGCTCCTGAAACCTCGCTGCCCGCGCATTGACCGGCTCTGTCACAGGCCACAGCTGCCGTCCGGCCGCGGACGCGGCTCCCGGCGGTGGCCCCGTACGCTGCGCCGGTACCGCAGGGGTGACCCCCGCAAGGCGCAGCGCTTGTTGCCAGGGCCATAGCGGTGGCGCTACCGCATCCCGGGGGCAATGGCCCCGTGCGACGGTGAAGCTTGCGGAATCGGCGTGGCGGCGCAGCACCTCGGCCGCAAGGGTGCTCTTGCCGACGCCTGCCGGGCCCGCAAGCAGCACGACGGATCCGCTGCCGCGCGCCGCGCCTTCGATCCGCTCTCTCAGAAACCCGAGTTCACTTGCGCGCCCGACGAAGTCTTCCCACCCCGGTAGCATCCTGCAGCCGCGTAGGACGAGGTCCTGCCTGCCACGGTCCAGTGGAGGCAGGGATGCCCCCGACGCTCTGCTCGGACCGCCGCTGTCGGCATGCATCTCACCGGGCAGCTTCTGACTGACGTCCATCCGGTCGGCAACCCCGGCTGGACCGAGGGTTCGCCACGATTGCGGATGGGCACTGGCCAGACGGTCTGGCCGGGTTCCCGCCGACACTGGGCCGGGCGCCACCTGCTCGGCCCGCTGATCCTGCCCGGGTGACTTCTGGGCCCGTGGCCCGGAGTCGGGCGGGGAAGTGCGGGCGGAACGCAGCCACCGCCGCCACTGCTCTTCGTCCAGAAGTCCTGCGCTGACCCCATCGGCAGGGATCTGCCGGCCGCGGCGGTGCTCGAGCAGCACCCGGACCAGAATCAGGAACGCTGCCTCCGACTCGGGCAGGTGCCGTCCCTGCTTCCAGTCGCTGACCCGGCGTCCCGAAATCGGCCGGCCCCGCCCGGCGGGCCGGCGCCGGTTGGCTTCGGCCACAGCACTCTTGATCGGAAGATCGGCCGTTTGTGCGAGCAGCTCGCTCAGTCGGTCGGCGAACACCCGTCGTGGTGTCGGATCCGCCTCTGCCATGCCCAGCCCCCAGCAGACCGCAGTATCCGGACCGGACCGGACCGGAAAAAGCCATTGCAGGGCTTCATCAGCAGCGATGCCCCGGCCGTGACGGAACCGGCACCGATCTTCCACGCACCGGATGCATCAATCGGTGCGCACAGGCCGCCCGGTCTGCCCTGTGCCGTCCTTGCGCTTGACAGGGACGGCCATGCGCAGCGCGGAGCAGCCGCGCGAAGGAGATTTCGCCACCACAGCGAAACCAGTATGGGGGAGGAGAACCGTCATGCGCGCTCGATCGCATCGATGTCTTGTGACCTCCTTGGCCGTCGTGCTCCCGACTCTGTCCGGCCCGCCTGTGCCTGGCGATCGGGCTGCCCGCACAAGAAGGGGACACCCCGCTCCGCGGCGTCGTACCGGATGAAACCCGCGCTGCCTCTGCCTGCCCCGTGACCCGCAGCGTGCCGGCTGCCGGCAACCCCGACTGCCATACGGACCGACATCCATTGAGGAGGAATTGACATGAAACATCCACAGGTGATCAGGCGCAGGGCTGTCGCCCTCGCGGCGATCCTCGTTGGCCTAGCAGTCATCACCACGGGCTGTGCCAAGATCGCATCCCAGGGAGTCAAGGTCGCCGTACGGGCGGTGGCCCGGGGCGTTCCGACCGCCGCGCCGTTCTTCGAGGCGGCCCTCAACCTGGGGACAGATGCCCCGGTCGGCAAGACCCTAGCCCTTGAGGGCGGAGCGAAGAAGGGCAACCAGCCCGGCCTGTACGGAGGATCGCGGAACAGCAAGAGCTGCGACAAGAACAAACTCGTCCGCTTCCTGAAGAATCCGGGGAACCGCCAGAAAGCAGTCCAGTGGGCCAAGACGCTGGACATTGACGTTGACCGGATCGAAGCATTCGTGGAGAAGCTCACGCCTGTGGTGCTGCGCAACGACACCCTCGTGAAGAACCACGACTACGAGGAGGGCGAGGCGGTCGGCTTCGACGCCCTGCTGGAGGCGGGCATCGCCGTCCTGGTCGACACCTACGGCAAGCCGGTCGTGCAGTGCAGCTGCGGCAACCCGCTCCGTACTTTCGAGCACGACGTCGACAGCGCCGACGTGACGTTCGACGGAAACGGTAGGGGCAACGGAAAGAAGTGGAAGGCGTACGATCCCAGGAAGGTCGTCAAGGTCGAACCCGTGGCGGAGAAGCAGCCGGTCACGACGTACGAACTGGTCGACATCGAGGAGAAGGACGCGGGCCTCAAACGGCGTGTCGGGACGGACGGTGCGCAGGACGAAGCACTGCCGGAGGACCCCAGCGATGGGAAGGACCCCAGCACCCGGATGCCTGAAATTCGCGTTCCCGCAGTGAAGGGCAGGTCGGCCCAGGAGGCGACGCAGATCCTCGAGGACCAGGGGCTGCGGGTACAGACGAACGACGGAGCGTCCGGCAATGCCGCCCCCGGTACGGTCCTCGGCCAGGACCCGGCCGCGGACGAGCAAGTTGCCCCGGGCACCACCGTGACGCTCACCCTGGCACCGGGCCCGAGCCCGTCCGGGACGGTATCGTCCTCCCCACCTCCTCTGTCCTCCTCGCCGACCAATGGCCCGGGTACAACCCTCGTGACCGCGCTCGCGAATGCAGCGGTCCGCAAGTCCCCCTCGTCCACCAGCCCCAAGGTGAGCTCCGTGGCAGTGGGAGGCCGGTACCCGGCAGCCTGCTACCGCTACGGTGAAACCACCGACGGTCACGGCTCCACGGGCGGCATATGGGTGCAACTCCGGCTGAAGTCAGGGGGCCTCGGCTGGGTCACAGGCACCGCGTTGCAAGAAGCCCCGACCGCCGCGGGACTCAGACAGTGCTGAGCAGGGCCTGGCGCAGCGGTGCATGATCCGTTCCGGTTCCCCGCAACCTCAGCCGGCACCGCGCACTGTGCGTGCGCGGTGCTGTGACCGTCAGGTGCTCGCCGCCGCGCCGTCGCCGGCCGGCCGCAGTCCGAGCAGCCAGCCGACGCAGCCAGTCCCGCCAATCGGTAGCAGCATCAGCACCCCGGACCCAGGCAGATCGGCGGCCGAGGAGACAACGGTGCCGACGTCAGTAGGTGTTGTCGTACCGAACCTGAGACCGGTGTTTTCGCTGGTCAGGCATAGGTTCGGTGCTCTCGTGGGAGGGGTGGCTTGTCGTGTCGTCGTGCCTGGGGAGGCCGGATGTCTTCGGTCGTGGGGTTGCTCGAGCAGCGTGAGCTGGGTGCTCGCCGTCGTGTGGACGAGCTGCGGGAGGAGGCCGACCGCGTCGAGGCCGAGTTGGCCGTGGCCGAGCGGGTATGGAAGGAGTGGGTGATCGCCCGCTCGCGGGTCGGCGAGGTGCTGGGTCCGGTGGACGAAACCGCAGATCACGCACGGACCGAACCGGCGAGGCCGGCGCAGGGGCAGGCGGCGGAGGCATCGTCGGCGTCGATGGCAGCGAAGCCGAAGGCGCAGGTGCCGGTGTGGCGCGAGGGGCTGGACGCGTCCGTGCCGTCGAATGACTACCAGCGCATCCTGCAGGCCCTCGCGGACCGGCATCGCCTTCATCAAGGGCCGCTGACCTGCCAGGAGATGGCGGTCTTGTTCGGCCTGGACGCGGTGCCGTCAAAGATGGAGGCGCTGCGGTCGAAGGCGAGGCGTCTGGTGGCGGGGCTGGCCGAGCGACAGCCGGGCCGGTTCACCCTTGCGCGGAACGTGAGCGGGTAAGGCGACGGGTCATGATCATGCTCATCGACCACATGATCATTGCCTCGGCGCTGGTCGTGGATCGTTCGAAGTCGCGCACCAGGCGGCGGCTTCGCATCAGGTGGGCGAAGAGCCGCTCGACGATTCACCGCTTGGGCAGCACCACGAAGCCGCGCGTGTCGTCGCTGCGTTTGACGATCGCCAGGACCAGGGGGCGAACGCGGTCAGGCAGTGCTCGACGAGGCTGCCGGTGTAGCAGCCGTCGGCCCAGACGAGTTCCAGCTGGTGGTGGGTGCCGGCCACCTCAGCGAGCAGTGCCTTCGCGGCGGCGCGATCTCCGATGTCCGCTGCGGTGACCAGGACGAGCAGTAGGCCGAGGGGTCGACCACGATGTGCCGCTTGCTGGCATTATCTTGAGCTTGCTCGATGGGGAAGGCCCGGACCTGGGCCGATGCGATGTGGACAGTGTCCTCGACGCCGCGAAACGAGAGGCCGTTCCAGGGCCGGAGATTGTCTCGTTCGGTATGTCATCCGTCGTGTCGGTCAGCTGGGTGACGTCTCGACGGTCACTGCTACTGAGCGGTGCCGAAGTTGGGCTGCTATGAGCTCCATCTCGACGAGAGTGCCCACCAACCCGGTCGTTCTCAGCTCCTCTGCCATCGCTCGTGCTTGTGCCAGAGACAGCTCGTGTACTTCTCGCAGAACGCGGAGGACGGTCACTCGGCTCGCTTCGGGTTCGATCAGCCGGAGTCGGGCAGGCCCGTGTTCCGTCAAGAGCGCCTGGCGGATCTCCTCGGGAGTCGCGCCGCCGCTGTCCTGCTCGCACCAGGCGACGGGGCAGCTCTGGCAGGCCCCCTCCGTTCCCCACCACAGCCTTCCTCGGTCGATGAACTGGCCGGTGTCGCGTATCAGCACGCCGCCGCAGGCTGCGCATAGCGTCGTGATCTTCACGCCCTGGGTGATCACCGTGCTCCTCGTCATCGAACCTGCCCGGATGCTGCCGTATCTGCTCACCATCGTCGACCACATTTCCTCGCCGGCGTCTTGGCCGTGGAGGCAGGTGCTGTCACGGGACAAATCATCGAGCTCTGGGTCCGATCGCTCTGGGAACTGGTGGGTCTGTCGTGACGTGCACGCTTCGGACGTCGGCAGTGCGGCGTTCGCCGAGTGCGAGGGCGAGAGCTTCCCGAAGCTGCCGGTTTTCTGCTTCCAGCTGCCGGTTGCGCGTGGTGGCGGCCTCCAGGCGCCGAAGCAGGGAGAGGTCGGAGGCCCGTTGGCGGTCAGGAACTGGCCGGGTCGCGGGGGCGCGGTGCCGGGCTCGCAGGCGTTCGATCTCGGCCCTGAGGTCCGGCTGGTTGTAGAGCCAGGACCGGGAGACGCCCGCTTCGCGGGCGACGGTCTCGAAGGTGATGGCGGTGCCGGTGGCGTCCATTCGCCGCAGGACGATGACCGCACGTCGTCGGGTTGCCGCGGCACGCCGGTGGGCCGCGGCGACGATGAGGTAGGAGTTGTCAGTCGGCATCGGTGGTCTCCTCGCGCTCTGAGAGGACGTTAAGTCCGTTTCTGGTAGCAGCCTCGTCCGGGCTGGGTGAGGAAGCCTTGGCGGGTGAGGCGTCCGAGGCGGCTGCGGGTGATGTTGACG
>NZ_JBHYMC010000045.1:0-56756 GCF_042742535.1 Streptomyces sp. NPDC058880 | reverse complement strand
CGCGGCGGGTGCGCTGCTCAGCCGCCGGTCACCCGGCGCGGCAGGCCCAGCGGATTGGCCTCGCGGAGCTCGGCCGGAAGAAGAGCATCCGGGACGGACTGGTAGGCCACCGGCCGCAGCCAGCGCTCGATCGCCGTGCCGCCCACCGAGGTGGAATGCGAGGTCGCGGCCGGGTACGGCCCGCCGTGGTGCTGGGCCGGGGCCACCGCGACCCCGGTCGGCCAGCCGTTCACCACAATCCGCCCCGCCAGCCCCGTCACCTGCCCGATCAGTTCGGCGGCCGGGCCGGGGGCGCCCTCGGTTTCGGCGGCCGACAGCTGGAGGGTGGCGCTCAGGTTTCCGCCGAGGCGCTCCAGGACCGCGCTTGCCTCGGCCTGGCCGGCGTACCGGACGACGACGGTGACCGGGCCGAAGCACTCCTCGAGGAGGACGTCGTGCCGGTCGCCCGCGAGGAGCTCCTCCGCCCGTACCGTCAGATATCCCGCTCCCACGGTGTGCTCGCCGCCGGCCCCGGGGGTGACGGGGGCGTCGACGCCGGGCAGCGCGGCCCGCTCGCGCACCCCGGTGACGAAGTTCTCCCGCATCCGGTGGTCGAGCAGCACCCCGGGTTCGGTCTCGCCGAGGGCCTTGGTGAGCTCGCCGGTGATCCGGTCGCCGTCCGTGCCGTCGGGCACCAGGACCAGGCCGGGCTTCACGCAGAACTGGCCGACCCCGAGGGTGAGCGAGCCCGCGAGCCCGGCGCCGATCTCCTCGGCGCGCTCGGCGGCGGCCGCCGGGGTGACCACGACGGGGTTGAGGGAGCCCAGTTCACCGTGGAAGGGGATCGGTACGGGCCGGGCGGCGGCCGCGTCGAACAGGGCCCTGCCGCCCCGGATGGAACCGGTGAAGCCGGCGGCGGCGACCAGCGGGTGACGGATCAGCTCCAGGCCCGCGTCGAATCCGTGGACCACGCCCACCACTTCGGGCGGGAGCCCGTTCGCGACGGCCGCCCGGCGCAGCAGCGAGGCGCACAGCTCGGAGGTGGCGGGGTGGTCGGGGTGCGCCTTGACCACGACCGGGCAGCCGGCGGCCAGTGCGCTCGCAGTGTCGCCGCCGGGGACGGAGAAGGCGAGCGGGAAGTTGGAGGCGGCATAGACGGCCACCACGCCGAGCGGGACCTTGTAGCGGCGCAGGTCGGGGCGCGGCGGAGTGCGGGAGGGATCCGCGTGGTCGATCCGGATGTCGAGGTAGGTCCCCTCCTCGACGGCGTCGGCGAAGGCGCGCAGCTGGCCGGTGGTGCGGGACAGCTCGCCGGTCAGCCGACCCGGGCCGAGCGCGGTCTCGGCGTCGGCGGCCTCGATGACGTGGGCGGCGGCCTCGTCGAGCAGGGCGGCGGCGGTGCGCAGGAAGGTGGCGCGGGCGGCGGCGTCCGCGAGCGCGCCGCGGGCGGCGTGGGCGGCTCGCACGGCTTCGTCCACTTCGCGGGATGTGGCCTCTACCGCAACCTGCTCGCGCTGCTTCCCGGTGCGGGGGTCCACACTCCAAACTGGTGTCGCTGCCATGGCCCACTGCCTCCTGGATCGTTCAGTATTCTGAACGCGGTTCCGGTGGATGAATGATCACATCTGTTGGGGACTCTATTTCCGGGTCCTCCGCGTGACAAGGGGCGACCCGAGGCGACCAGAGGGGAAGCAGCTGCATGACGACGACCGAGTCGGGGATCCCCGCCCAGGCGGCACCGGTCAAATCGGCGGTCCGGACCGTCCTGCTGCTGGAGCACTTCGCGGCCAGCCCCGGCCTGCACAGCCTGGCCGACATCCAGAACGACCTCGCCCTGCCCAAGTCCAGCCTCTACATGCTGCTGCGCACCCTGGTGAACCTCGGCTGGGTGGAGACGGACGCGACGGGCACGCGGTACGGCATAGGGGTGCGGGCCCTGCTGGTCGGCAGTTCGTACATCGACGGCGACGAGGTCGTCGCCGCCGCCCGGCCCACCCTGGATCGGCTCTCCGACGACACGACAGAGACCATCCACCTGGCCCGGCTCGACGGGACGAGCGTGGTCTACCTCGCCACCCGCCAGTCCCAGCACTACCTGCGGCCCTTCACCCGGGTCGGGCGGCGGCTGCCCGTGCACTCGACGGCGCTCGGCAAGGCGCTGCTCGCCACGCACTCGGACGCGGAGGTGCGGGCGCTGCTGCCGCGGCGGCTGGAGGCGGTGACCGAGCACACCATCACCGACCGCGAGCAGCTCATCGAGGAGCTGGAGCTGGTACGCGAGCAGGGGTACGCGCTGGACCGGGAGGAGAACACGCTCGGGCTGCGGTGTTTCGGGGTGGCCGTGCCGTACCGGACGCCGGCCCGGGACGCGGTGAGCTGCTCGGTGCCGGTGGCTCGGCTGACGCCGGGGCACGAGCAGGTCATCAAGGCGGCGTTGTTCGAGGCGCGCGACCGGCTGTCGGTGGTGACGCGCCGCATGTGACGGCGTGCGGGCCGCGGGGTGGGCCGGGTGCGGGTGACGGTGCGTGCGCCGCTGCGCCGCCCGCCGCCTCCCCCGCGTGGGGGAGGCGGTTCCCCACTGAGGGGGAGGCGGCGGGCCGCCGCGCACGGGACTGTTGGGGCATGACCGCACGAGCCGTTCACACGAGGCAGGCACCAGAGTCCTCCGCACCTGTTCCCGCGACCGGGAGGAGGCGCATCGTCACGGCAGTGGCCCTGGTGGCCCTGGTGCCGTATCTGGCGCTCAAGGTCGCCTGGCTGTCCGGCAGCCGGATCGGGATACCGGACGGCAGCGCGCTGTTGCAGCCCGGTCCGTTCCTCACGGCGGCCAATGCCGTCACCCTGGCCATGGACGCGTGCGTGATCCCGCTCGTCCTGGTGCTCACCAGACCCTGGGGGCTCAGAACCCCCGGCTGGATGCTGACCCTTCCGGCGTTCGCCGCCACCGGCCTGCTGACCCCGATCCTCCTGGCTTTCCCGGGGCAGTTGCTCGTACGCGCCCTGGGCTTCGGATCCGGCCCCGAAGCGGCGGCCGCGCGGGAGCCCTTCCTGGACTCCTGGGTCTTCACCGTCGTGTACACGGGATTCACCGTCCAAGGACTCGCCCTGGCCGCGCTGTTCGTGCCCTATGCGCGCAAGCGTTGGGGCCGGCGGTGGCAGGGCGTGGTGGGAGAGCGGCTGCCGCGACTCACGGGGGTGGTGGCGGCAGCCGCGACCTCCGGTGCCCTGGCTCTGACGGCGCTGTTCCTCTACTGGGCCGCAGGCGGCACCGCAGGGCTGAGTGCCGAGCGGGCCGAGGCCCATACGGCGGAGAGCGCCGTCGTGTCCCTGGCCCACGCGATGTGCGCGCTCGCCGCAGGAGCGGGGGCGCTGCTCCTGGCCCGCGGCGGAGTCCTTCGGGCGCGGTGGCCGCTCGGGCTCGCCTGGGTCGGTGCCGCCGCGACCCTGGCGTGGGGGGTCTTCCCACTGGCCGTCTCATGGGGGCCGCAGGTTGACGGCGGTGAAGGCCCCTCCACCGCCGAGCAGTTGATCTACGCTGGCCAGATGGTCACGGGATCGCTCGCCACCGCCGTCCTCACCCGGTTCCTCATATCCCGACGCGAGCGGTGATGCGCGGCGGCCTGAGCCGGCTGCTGGGCGCGCCGGCCCGGCTGCGATGGGTGCACCAGATCCTCGGCGGAGCCCTGCTGATGCCCTACTTCCTCCTGGCCACCGTGGGGGTCGGTATGGCGGCCGACGGTGCCAACGCCCTGTCCTCCCTGCCGCTGTGCCTCGCGGCCTACGCCGCGGCTCTGCCCCTGGCCGCCGTCACGGGGGTGTACGGCCTGGTCCGGCCGCTGTCGGTGAGTGCTGTCCGGGCCATGTGCCAGGTGCCGGGGGAGCGGCTGGCCGAAGGGCCGGCGCGGTCCTGGGCCGCGCGGGGGCGCGCGTCCGCGTGGTGGACCCTGCACCTGGGGGTCGGGGCGCTCGTCAGCGGCATGACGCTGGCCGTGCCTCCCCTGGCGGTGGTGCTGCTCGTGCTGCCGTTCGTGAGCGGCCTGCGCGAAGCCCGTCTGGGGTTCGGGTGGTTCGGCACGGGCGTCGAGACGTACGCGGCTCCCCTTCTCGGGATCGGCCTGCTGGCCGCGCTCACCCTGTGCGCGGCCGCCGCCGGGGAGCTGCTGGCCAAGCTGGCACCCGTACTGCTCGGGCCCACGGCCGCGGACCGGCTCGCCGCGGCCGAGGACCGTGCCGCCGACCTGGCCGTGCGCAACCGGCTGGCCCGGGAGCTGCACGACGCCGTGGGGCACGCCCTCAGCGCCGTCACCCTCCAGGCGGCCGCCGCCCGGCGGATGCTGGAGCGCGACCCCGTCTTCGTACGGGAAGCGCTCGCCGCGATCGAGGACACCACCCGGCGGACGGTGGGGGAGTTGGACGCCGTCCTGGGCCTGCTGCGCGAAGGGGAACCGGCCGGACCGGAGGGGCCGCCGGGCCGCGCCCCCACCCTCGCCGCCGACCTGGACGGGCTGCTGGACCGCACTCGTGCCGCGGGCACCGGCGTCAGCGCGCACCAGGACCCCGGTCCCGCGGGGGACTGGGCGCGGCTCCCGGAGATCACCTCGCGCGAGGCCTACCGGATCGTGCAGGAAGGCCTCAGCAACGCACTGCGCCACGGGGCCGGCTCGGTGGACCTGCGGATCCTGGTCCGGGCCGGCCAGGACACCGAACGACGAGAACTGGAGATCACCATGACCAACCCGCCCGCCGCACCCGAGGGCAGGGAGCCCCGTACCGACGGGGGCCGCGGGCTGCGCGGCTGCGCGGAGCGGGCCGCACTGCTCGGCGGCAGCATCGAGGCGGGCCCGTACCAGTCCCGGTGGCGGCTGCGCGCGGTCCTCCCGCTGGCCGGAGCGGACCGGTGACCGCGGCCGCCCCTGCGGGCCGGCCGCCCCTGCGCATCGTGCTGTGCGACGATGAGCGGATGGTCCGCACCGCCCTGCGGGTCATCCTTGAGGCCGAAGCCGATTTCGAGGTCGTCGGCGAGGCCGCCACCGGTGCCGAGGCCGTTCCGCTCGTGCGGTCACTCGCCCCCGACGTGGTGCTGATGGACGTGCGGATGCCCGAGATCGACGGAATCCGGGCCACCCAACAGATCCTCTCCACCATGCCCGAACCACCCAGGATCGTGGTCGTCACCACCTTCGAGAACGACGCCCACGTCTACGACGCGCTGCGTGCCGGAGCAGTCGGCTTCCTCCTCAAGCGGGCCGACCCCGACGAACTGATCGGGGCGGTCCGGCTCGTCGCCCGCGGGGACTCGCTGCTCTTCCCGGCCGCCGTACGGTCCCTCGCGGCCGCCCACGCGGCGGCTGCCGTCCCCGCCGCCGCTCCCTGGATCGCCACGCTGACCGGCCGCGAGGCCGACGTCCTGCGCCTGATGGCCACGGGGCTGTCCAACCACGAGATGAGCGAGCGCCTCGGAGTGGGGCCGCAGACGGTCAAGACCCACGTCGCGTCGGTGCTCACCAAGACCGGCTCCCGTGACCGCACCCAGGCGGTCATCGCGGCCTACGAAGGAGGATTCATCATGAGGAAAGCCTGAGAAGTCCGCCACAATCGGGGCAGAGCGGAACGCCCGAGGCCGCCGGGACGTCCTTTCGGGGGATGAACAAGACGATCAGGCGTGCGTCGGTCTTCTGTCTGCTCCTGGTGCTGGCCCTGCTGGTCCGCGTCACCTGGGTGCAGGCGTACCAAGGCCAGGCCCTCGCAGACGACAAGCACAACCGCAGGAACCTCATCGGGCAGTTCGAGAACCCGCTGGGCAACATCATCGTGGGCGGGGAGGCGATCACCGGCTCGGAGAAGACCGGGGGCAAGGACTTCGGCTACAAGCGGACCTATGTCGACGGCCCCCTGTACGCGCCCGTCACCGGCTACAGCTCCCAGGCCTTCGGCACCAGCATGCTGGAGGGCGTCTACAAGAACGTCCTCAACGGTTCCGACAGCCGGCTGAAGACCGTGATGGACACGCTCACCAACAAGCGGGCCGACCCGGGCAACGTCCTCACCACGATCGACAAGGACGTGCAGAAGGCCGCCTATGACGCGCTGCAGGGCAAGCAGGGCGCTGCCGCGGCCATCGACCCCGCCACCGGCGAGATCCTCGCCGTCGTGAACAACCCCTCCTTCGACCCCGGCAGCATCGCCGGCGCCAACGACCAGAAGGCCTGGGACGCGCTCTCCGCGGACAAGGGCAAGGCCATGGAGAACGTCGCGCTCCGCAAGCCGCAGGCGCCCGGCTCCACTTTCAAGCTCGTCACGCTCACCGCGGCGATCGAGAACGGCCTGGTCACCGACATCGACCGGCAGACCGGCATTCCCGACCCCTACACGATCCCCGGCACCCGCACCCTGCTGCCCAGCGAGGCGGGCTCCGCTGCCTGCAATAACGTCTCGGTGCGCACCGCCCTGCGGCTGTCCTGCAACAACGTGTTCGCCGAGCTCGCCTTCAAGCTCGGTCAGGACAAGATGCTCGCGACCGCCGAGAAGCTCGGCTTCAACGCGCAGATCGACACACCGGTCCGCACCAACCCACCGAGCAGGTATCCGACGCAGAAGATGTCGGTCGACCAGGTCGCGCAGACCGGAATCGGCCAGTTCGACGTCCAGGCCACCCCGCTGCAGATGGCGATGGTCACGGCCGCGATCGAGAACGGCGGCAAGCTCGTCGCCCCGCACATGGTCTCCGAGGTCACCGACGCCAACGGCAACGTGCTGGAAAGCTTCAAGGACCCGGAGTCCCGGCAGGTCATGAAGGAGCGGACGGCCTCGATGGTCCGGGACGCCATGCGCACGGTCGCCACCGAGGGCGGCGGCAAGCCGGCCCAGGTGCCCGGCGCCGAGGTGGGCGGCAAGACCGGCACCGCGCAGCGCGGCGTGAACAACAGCCTCGCGCCGCTGGCCTGGTTCACCTCGTACGGCAAGGCCGGTGGCAAGCAGATCGCGGTGGCCGTGGTGATCGAGAACTCCGACACCGACCGCTCCGAGATCGGCGGCGGCAAGCTGGCCGCGCCGATCGCGCAGAAGATGATGCAGGCCTGGCTGAAGAAGTAGGTGTGCGCTGGTGCGCGCCCGACGCGCCGGGAACCGACGTGGTTCCCGGCGCGTATCTGTCTTCGTGATCAGGAATGCGCTCCCCGCCGACCTCGACGCCATCGCCGCCCTCCACACCAGGGCCCGGGCCACCTACTACCAGGGCCACATACCTGAAGAGGCCTACGCGGGCGAGGCCGAGTTGGCCCGGACCCGTGAGGGCTGGACCCTGGCCGTCGCCCGCGACGCCGCCGAGGGCGGCGTGCTGTGCGCCGAGGAGGACGGCGAGCTCACCGGGGTCGCCGCCTTCCGCACGCAGGACGGCGAGGCCACGCTCACCCAGCTCCACGTCGACCCGGTCCGCTGGCGCCGGGGCACCGGGGCGGCCCTCCACGAAGCCTGCCTGCAGGTCTGGCGCCGCGCCGGGGTCCGCCGGGTGCGCCTGGAGGTCTACGAGCACAACCAGCGGGCCCAGGCCTTCTACGCCGCCCAGGGCTGGCTGCCCGATCCTGCCGCCACCCCGTCGGGCAGCCACCGCACCCTCTGGCTGGACGTCGCCTGAGGCCGAGGGGCCCGCCCACCGCTCGCCGCCCGCCGCGTGTCCGGGGAATGGGGCGCGAAGGCGGATGGTTCACACCACTGATGGTTGAACAACAAACCGTCCCCTCATCGACCCCGGAGAGAAGAAGGATCATGCGCGTCGAGATCTGGAGCGACATCGCCTGCCCCTGGTGCTACATCGGCAAGGCCCGTTTCGCCAGGGGGCTGGCCGGGTTCGCGCACCGCGACGAGGTGGAGGTCGTCTTCCGGTCCTTCGAGCTCGACCCGGGCAGCCCCAAGGGTGTGACCTCCCCCGTCGTGGAGATGCTCGCCGAGAAGTACGGCCGCACCCTCGACGAGGCGCGCGGCATGGAGGAGCACGTCGCCGCGAGCGCCCGCGCCGAGGGGTTGGCGTACCGGACGGAAGGGCGTGACCACGGCAACACCTTCGACATCCACCGGCTGCTGCACCTGGCCGGCGCCCGCGGCCGGCAGGAGGCGCTGCTCGACCTCGCCTACCGGGCCAACTTCGCCGAGGAGCGCTCCGTCTTCGACTCCGAGGTGCTGATCGCGCTCGCGGTCGAGGCCGGCCTGGACGAGGCCGAGGTCCGCGCCGTCCTCGCGGACGGTTCCGCCTATGCCGCCGAGGTCCGCGCCGACGAGCGCGAGGCCGCCGAGCTGGGCGCGAACGCGGTGCCGTTCTTCGTCCTCGACCGCCGCTACGGGATCTCCGGAGGGCAGCCGGCCGAGGTGTTCACCCGGGCCCTTGAGCAGGCGTGGGCCGGGCGTGAGGTGGAGGCGCCGGCGGAGGCCGCGGCCTGTGGGCCCGACGAGGCGTGCGCGGTCCCACAGATATAAGCAATGCTTGGAGTGGGTGCGCAAAACTCGGTAATGGACTTTGGTTCGCTCCTGGCGCAGAGTTGACGGCATGGATCTTTCGATCGCCGAAGCGACCCGTGCCGAGTTCGCCCACACCACCACCTACCTCAACTCCGCCGCCTGCGGCGTCGTCCCGCGTGCCGCCGTCGCGGCGGTGAAGGAACTGTCCGAGGCGGCGGGGGCCGGGATCCCCGCCGGATTCGGCGACTTCGACCGGGTCAACCGGGCCCGTGCCTCCTTCGCCCGCCTGGTCGGGGTGGACACCGACCGGGTGGCCGTCGGCTCGGCCGTCTCCACCCATGTCGGGCTCGTCGCGGCCTCGCTCCTCTCCGGCGCCGAAGTGCTCTGTCCGGAGGACGACTTCGCCTCTGTGATCAACCCGTTTGTCGTGCGGGACGACCTCAAGGTGCGTTTCGCGCCGCTGGAGTCGCTCGCCGAGGCCGTCGGCCCGGACACCGCGCTGGTCGCACTGAGCGCCGTACAGTCCGCGGACGGGCGCCGGGCCGACCTCGCGGCGGTGCGCGCGGCGTCGGCGGCGCACGGGGCCCGGATGCTCGTGGACGCGTCCCAGGCGGCGGGCTGGCTCCCCTTCGACGCCTCGCCGTACGACTACACGGTCACCGTCGGCTTCAAGTGGCTGCTCAGCGTCCGCGGAGCCTCCTTCCTGACCGTGTCGCGGGAGGCCCAGGACGCTCTGACGCCGCTGCATGCGGGTTGGGTGGCGGCGGAGTCGATGTGGGACGCCGTCTACGGCCCGATGCCGAAACCGGCCGACTCCGCGCGGCGGTTCGACGAGTCTCCGGCCTTCCTCGCCTACCATGCGGCGGAGGTCTCGCTGGCCCTGATCGAGCGGATCGGCATCGAGGCCGTGCACGCCCACGACACCGCCCTGGCCGCCCGCTACCGCGCCGGACTCGCGCGCCTCGGCCACGAGCCCGTGCCGGGCGACGCCGCCATCGTCTCCGTCCCGGGCCTCGCCGGCCGGCAGCCCGCGCTGCAGGCGGCCGGCGTCCTCACCTCGGCCCGCGCGGGCCTGCTGCGGGCCTCGTTCCACCTGTACAACACGGAGGCCGACGTGGACCGGCTCCTGGACGTGCTCTCCGCCTCCTGACGCCGCGGGGGCCGCACGTACAGTGCCGCCATGAGCGATGTGAGCGATGTGAGCGACGTGCTGCACGTGAAGGGGCGGGTGCTGGTCGGGCCCGACGAGGTCCGCGACGAGCTCTGGGTGGTCGGCGGGCGCGTCTCCTACGAGCGCCCGCCCGGCGCCCGCGAGGTCACCACCGTGACCGGCTGGGTCCTGCCCGGCCTGGTCGACGCGCACTGCCACGTGGGGCTGGACGCCCACGGTCCGGTCGACGCCGCCACGGCCGAACGCCAGGCCCTCACCGACCGCGACGCGGGCACCCTCCTGATCCGCGACGCCGGATCGCCCTCCGACACCCGCTGGATCGACGACCGCGAGGACCTCCCGAAGATCATCCGGGCGGGCCGGCACATCGCGCGCACCCGCCGCTACATCCGCAACTACGCCCACGAAATCGAGCCGGCCGACCTCGTCGAGTACGTCGGCCGCGAGGCGCGGCGCGGCGACGGCTGGGTGAAGCTGGTCGGCGACTGGATCGACCGCGACGCCGGCGACCTGACGGCCTGCTGGCCGCGCGCCGAGGTCGAGGCGGCCATCGCCGAGGCGCACCGGCTGGGCGCCCGGGTCACCGCGCACTGCTTCGCCGAGGACTCGCTGCGCGACCTCGTCGAGGCGGGCATCGACTGCATCGAGCACGCCACCGGCCTCACCGAGGACACCATCCCGCTGTTCGCGGAACGCGGGGTCGCCATCGTCCCCACCCTCGTCAACATCGCGACCTTCCCCAAGCTGGCGGCGGGCGGCGACGCGAAGTTCCCGCGCTGGTCGGCGCACATGCGGCGGCTTCACGAGCGGCGCTACGACACCGTCCGGGCCGCCTATGACGCGGGCGTCCGGGTCTTCGTCGGTACCGACGCCGGCGGGTCGCTGCCGCACGGACTGGTCGCGGCGGAGGTCGCCGAACTGGTGAAGGCCGGGATTCCGGCACTGGACGCCCTCTCGGCGACGGCCTGGGCGGCCCGCGAGTGGCTCGGCAGGCCGGGGCTCACCGAGGGCGCACCGGCGGACCTGGTGGTCTACGACAGCGATCCGCGGGCCGACGTGGCCGTCCTGGCGCAGCCTCGACGGGTGGTCGTCGACGGCAGGGTCAGGGCCTGAACGCGGTGCCAGGAGCGGAGTCGTGGGGGTGCGGGGAGTAACGCGGTGAGCGGGGCCGCAAATCGAAACCCCGCACGGAAACCACCCTTTGGGGTGAAGTGACCTCAGGTAGCTGCCCCGTCACCCACATTGAGTAAGGATTCCCAGGGTCGAAGCCGTCGGCGCGTGCGATGTCCCCCATTGGCCGCGCGACGGCACCCAACTCCCCGGGGGTTCCACCACCTTGAACAGCAACACCTTCCGCATGCCCGCGGCCGTTCTGCTCGCCACGGGAGCGGTCGCTCTGCTCACCGCACCGCCCGCCTCCGCCACGGGAGGAACCCCCGCCGGCGGAGAGGGCAGGTCCGGCGCGGTCGTCCTGCGCACCGGACTGGACGTGGGCCTGCTCAACAAGACCGTCGACGTCCCGCTGAAGGCCACCCTCAACGAGGTCAGCGCCCCGGCGAAGGCGGAGAAGACGGCGCTGACCGTCACCCTGGACGGGGTCGAGGGGAACAAGCCGGTCAGCGTCCTGCGCGCGGACGTCGCCACCTCCAGGGCCACCGCGGACAAGAAGAAGGCGGAGGCCGAGGCGAACCTGGCCAAGGCCCGTGTGCACGTGCCCGGGCTGCCGCTGCTCTCGCTGATCGAGGTGGAGAAGGTCACGTCCAAGGCCGTCTGTGAAGCCGGGAGGAAGCCCGTGGCCAGCGCGAACGTCCTGGGCACGGTGACCGCGCTCGGCAAGAGGGTCACCCTGTCGGCGGGCGGCCCCACCAAGGTCGAAGTCCCGGGGGTCGGCATGGTCAGCCTGGAGCTGTCCGGCACCGAGACCACCTCCACCACGGCCGCCGCCGCCGCACTCCGGCTGAAGGTGGCCGTGAACCCGCTGAACCTGAACGTGGCGCAGGTGGACGGCGAGATCGTGCTGGCCGAGGCGCACTGCGAGTCCCCGAAGGGCGCGGCCACGACGGCGAAGGAGCCCGAGCAGCCCGAGCAGCCCGACATCAAGACCCAGACCGGGACGAACACCGGTGGCACCACGGGAGGTTCGGGTACCACCGCCGGTTCCGGCGGCAGCGGTTCGGGGGCCACCACCGATGCCAACCTGGCCGAGACCGGCGGCGGTTCGCTCACCCCCTACATCACGGGCGGCGCGCTGACCCTGCTGGCGCTCGGCGGCGGTGCGCTCTTCCTGACCCGCCGGAGCAGGACCCAGTAGAACTGCCGGGCGACCCCGGTCCGTGTCCCGGCCCGCCGCACGGCGCGGCCGGGGCCCGGGACCGCGCCACCCGGCGAGCACATCGGAGGGGAGTGCTCAACGGGTGGCGTGGGCCAGATCCTGCCCCCCGCGCCCCGCGCCGTCACGGCCTCGGTGACCTGCCGGTCGATCCGCGCGTACGCGTCGCGCCCGGCGGCGGGAAGCGCCCCGTCGAGGGCCGCGCAGGAGGCGCAGAGGACGCGAACGGCGGCCCCGTGTCCGAGTGCTGCGTGAGGCAGTCGGCCCGCATCACCTCCCAGCGGCCCGGACGGTCCGCCACCGGAGAAGCGGGAGGTCAGCGGGAGGTCAGGGCCAGGGCCCGGTCCAGGGCCTGCAGCAGGCGGCCCGTCGTCGCCCGGTCGCGCACCGCCAGCCGGAGCCAGGTCCGGTCCAGTCCGGGGAAGGTGTCCCCGCGCCGCACGGCGAAGCCCAGGGCCCGCAGCCGGGTGCGGACCTCCGCACCGTCCGCCAGCTGGATCAGAACGAACGGACCCTCCGCCACGCCCGCCACCTTCACCTCGTCGAACTCCGCGAGCCCGGCCAACAGATGGGCCCGGTCCACGGCGATCCGCCGTGCGGCCTCCTCCGCCTCGGTCAGCGCGGCCGGAGCCACGCAGGCCTCGGCCGCCACCAGAGCGGGCGTCGACACCGGCCAGAGCGGCTGCGCGGCCGCCAGCTTCGCGATCACCTCGGGCTCGGCCAGCACGTAACCGATCCGCAGCCCCGCCAGACCCCACGTCTTCGTCAGGCTCCGCAGCACGACCAGCCCCGGCAGGTCCGTCCGGCCCGCGAGGGCCTCACGCTCGCCCGGGACGGCGTCCATGAACGCCTCGTCCACCACCAGGACCCGGCCCGGACGGGCCAGTTGGGCCAGGGCCGCCGCTGGGTGCAGCACGGACGTCGGGTTGGTCGGATTGCCGACGACCACCAGGTCCGCGTCCTGCGGCACCGCTGCCGGATCGAGCCGGAACCCGTCCGAGGCCCGCAGCACCACCCGCTCGACCCGGTGGCCGGCATCCCGCAGGGCCGCCTCGGGCTCGGTGAACTGAGGATGCACCACGACCGGCCGCCGGGCGCCCAGGGCCCGCGCGATCAGCACGAAGGCCTCCGCGGCCCCCGCCGTCAGCAGCACCCGCTCGACCGGCAGCCCGTGCCGCGCCGCCACTGCCGCGCGGGCGGCCCGCCCGTCGGGGTACGCGGCGAGGTCCTCGAGGGAGGCGGCGATCCGCCGCTTGAGCCACTCCGGCGGCGTGTGCGCCCGTACGTTGACCGCGAGGTCCTCCAGCGCGGAGCCCGCGTCCGCCACCTCGGCGTCCCCGTGGTGGCGCAGGTCGTGCGCTTCGGCCGTGGCCACCGCGCAGGTCGCCGACAGTGAACGCCGCTTGGGTACGAGGAGTTCTCCGCCCGCGACGAGGGCGGCGGCCTCCGCCACCGAGGGGGTCCCGGTCGCGTCCCGCACCGCCTCCGAGGGGTGCGGGACGGTGACGGCGGCCAGGCGGGCCGCGGGATAACCCAGAACGGGCACGCCGAAACGTTCCGCCGCACCGGTGATCCCCGCCTCGGCCGCCTTCGAGTCCACGGTGGCCAGCGCCGTCACGGCCGCCTCGGCCAGCCCGGCGCCCCGCAGCGTCTCCTCGACCAGTGCGCAGACCTCCTCCACGGAGACCCCCGCACGGCCACCGACCCCGACCACCAGCCGCGTCGTGTACTCGCCCACCGCGGGGCCTCCCTCCGTCGTCACGGTCACCGGCACCTCACCGGACACCCGTCCATCGTCAACACCGCGACACCCGCCACCCGTGCGCGGACGTGCGCGCGGGCTGCGGAGTCTGTATTCAGGGGCACATGGCCGTGATCGTGGCGTTGGGCGCGTTCCTGATGACCCTGTTGGGCGGTTGGACGGCGCAGCGCGTCACCGACCGCCGCCACCTCGTGCTGGGCCTGGCCGGCGGACTGATGCTCGGTGTCGTCGGCCTCGACCTGCTCCCCGAAGCCCTGCACGCGGCCGGCCGGGAGGTCTTCGGTGTCCCGCTCGCCCTGCTGCTCTTCGTGGCCGGCTTCCTGGTCGCCCACGTCGTCGAACGCCTGCTGGCCGTGCGCCGGGCCGCGCACGGCGCCGACAACGGCGGGCGCGTCCCGCAGGTGGGGCTCACCGCGGCCGCCGCGATGGTCGGCCACAGCCTCGCCGACGGGGTGGCGCTGGGCGCGGCCTTCCAGGTCGGTGGCGGGATGGGGGTGGCCGTGGCACTCGCCGTGATCACCCACGACTTCGCCGACGGGTTCAACACCTACACCCTCACCAGCCTCTACGGGAACGACCGCCGCAAGGCCCTGATGATGCTCTTCGCGGACGCCGTCGCGCCCGTCGCGGGCGCCGCGTCCACACTGCTGTTCACCCTTCCGGAGGAACCCCTCGGCGCGTACCTCGGGTTCTTCGGAGGCCTCCTGCTGTACCTCGCGGCCGCCGAGATCCTGCCCGAGGCGCACCACAAGCACCCCGCCCTGTCCACGCTGATGTGCACGGTGGGCGGGGTGGCCGGGATCTGGCTCGTGGTGGGCATCGCGGAGTGAGCCGGCAGGGTTCACGGCCGTGCTGCCGCGGCTTCCCGCACGGTCGCGGTCCACGCGGCCGCGGCCCCGGCGAAACGGCGGGCCACGGACGGCTCCGCCGCCCAGTGCGTGTGCAGATAGCTGGCGTGCACACCGCCCCGCACGAAGCCCTCGACGCGGCGCTCCGGGTGCGTCAGCCCCCATGCGGGAGTCTCCCCGGCGCCCGGCTCGACGACCGTCCGGTGGAACTCGTGCCCGCGCAGCCGGGTACCGGCCGCCGCGAGCGAGCTGTCGGACACCGCCACCGCCTCGCGGTAGCCGAGGGTCAGCCGCTCCGACATCCGCGCGTCCGCGTCGAGCACCCCGCACATGGGCTTCCCGTCCAGCGACCGGGCCAGGTACAGCAGCCCGGCGCACTCGGCCGCCACTGGACCGCCGGCCGCGGCGAACGCGGAGACGGCCTCGCGCAGCGCCTGGTTGGCGGACAGCTCGGGCGCGTACACCTCGGGGAAGCCGCCGCCGATCACCAGGCCGCCGGTCCCCTCGGGCAGGGCCTCGTCCCGCAGCGGGTCGAAGGTGACGACCTCCGCGCCCGCCGCCCGCAGGAGCTCCGTGTGCTCGGCGTAGGAGAACGTGAACGCGGGCCCGCCGGCGACGGCGACGACGGGGCGGCGGTGCCGCCCGGCGTCGCTCCTGGGGCCCGGAGCGGTGTCCCCCGGGGCGGACACCGGTGCCGGCTCGGAAGGCCCCGCCGCCGACCACGGGGCGCAGGACAGCGGCGGGGCCGTCCGCGCCAGCGCCATCAGCGCGTCCAGGTCGCAGCCCGCTCGGACCTGCTCGGCGAGTGCGGCCACGGCGGCCAGCGCCTCGGCGCGCCGCTCGGCCACCGGCACCAACCCCAGGTGGCGCGAGGGCGTGGCCACCTGAGGAGCCCGCCGCAGGACGCCGAGCACCGGCATGCCCGCCTCCTCCAGGGCCTCCCGCAGCATCACCTCGTGGCGGTCGGAGCCGACCTTGTTGAGGATCACCCCGCCGAGGCGCACCTGCGGGTCGAAGGACGCGAAGCCGTGCACCAGCGCCGCCACCGACCGCGACTGCGAGGAGGCGTCGACCACCAGCACCACCGGCGCCCGCAGCAGCTTCGCCACCTGCGCCGTCGACGCCAGCTCGCCCCGGCCCGCGGCCCCGTCGTAGAGCCCCATCACGCCCTCGACCACGGCCAGGTCGCACCCGGCCGCCCCGTGCGCGAACAGCGGAGCGACCAGTTCCGGCCCGCACATGAAGGCGTCGAGGTTGCGTCCCGGCCGCCCGGTGGCCAGCGCGTGGTACCCGGGGTCGATGTAGTCGGGCCCGGCCTTGTGCGGGGACACGGCGAGGCCGCGCTCCGCGAAGGCCGCCATCAGGCCCGTGGCCACGGTGGTCTTGCCGCTGCCGGACGACGGCGCGGCGACGACCAGCCGGGGGATGTCGGACGGGATCACCACTCGATGCCCTTCTGGCCCTTCTGGCCGGCGTCCATCGGGTGCTTGACCTTCGTCATTTCGGTGACGAGGTCCGCGAACTCCACCAGCTTCTCCGGCGCGTTGCGGCCCGTGATCACCACGTGCTGGGCGCCGGGGCGGTTCCGCAGCACCTCGATGACCTCGTCGACGTCGATCCAGCCCCAGTGCATCGGGTACGCGAACTCGTCGAGCACGTACAGCTTGTGCGTCTCGGCGGCCAGATCCCGCTTGACCTGCTCCCAGCCCTCCTTGGCCGCCTGCTCGTTGTCGAGCTGCGCGTCCCGCTGCACCCAGGACCAGCCCTCGCCCATCTTGTGCCAGACGACGGTGCCGCCCTCGCCGGAGGCGCCGAGGACCTTCAGCGCGTTCTCCTCGCCGACCTTCCACTTCGCCGACTTCACGAACTGGAACACCCCGATCGGCCAGCCCTGGTTCCAGGCGCGCAGCGCCAGCCCGAAGGCCGCCGTGGACTTGCCCTTGCCGGGGCCGGTGTGGACGAAGACGAGCGGGCGGTTGCGGCGCTGGCGGGTGGTGAGCCCGTCGTCGGGAACGACGGACGGCTGTCCCTGCGGCATTACGCGGCCCTCCTGGTGGTGTTGGGGGAAGCGGGAGTTGTCACTGCGGTACGTACGTCCTTCACGAGCCCGGCCAACGAGTCGGCCCGCAGCCCGTCGAGGGTGACGGCCGGCCCGCCGAGTTCGGCGGCCAGCGCCCCGGCCAGTCCCAGCCGGACCGGCCCCGACTCGCAGTCCACGACGACGGAGGCGACCCCGTCGGCGGCCAGCAGGCGGGCACTGCGCGCCGTCAGCTCGCGCGGGTCGCCGCCGGCGGAACCGGCCGAGGTGGCCCGCCCGTCGGTGACCACGACCAGCAGCGGCCTGCGGCTGGGATCCCGCAGCCGCTCGATCCGCAGCACCTCGTGGGCCTTCAGCAGTCCGGGCCCCAGCGGGGTCCGGCCGCCGGTGGGCAGCTTCTCCAGCCGGGCGGCGGCCGCGTCCACCGAGGAGGTGGGCGGCAGCGCCAACTCCGCGGCGGCGCCGCGGAAGGTGACCAGGCCGACCTTGTCCCGGCGCTGGTAGGCGTCGAGCAGCAGCGACAGCACGGCGCCCTTGACCGCGCTCATCCGCTGCCGGGCGGCCATGGAACCGGAGGCGTCGACCACGAAGAGGACGAGGTTGCCCTCGCGGCCCTCGCGGGTGGCCTGCCGCAGGTCGTCCTTGCGGATCAGCAGGCCGCGCCCGGAACGGCCGCGCGCCTTCTGGTGCGGGGCGGCCGCGTGCACGGTGGCCGCCAGGTGCAGCTTCGTAAGCTGCCCGCGTGGGCGCTGGGCGCCGGTGGTCCGACCGTGGGCGGTTCGGGCGCGCGAACGCCGCCCGGCGGCGCCTTCCCCGAGCCCCGGGACGCTCAGCATCCTGGTCCGGAACGGCTCGGCAGCGCGTACGGCGGCCTGCTCGGGCCCGCCGGTCTCCCCGGCGGGAGGCTGCGGGGCGGCCTCCGGTGGAGCCGCGGGGGCCTCGGCGGGCTGCTGCGCCGGGGGCTGGGCGTCCTGGGGACCGCCGCCCTGCGGGGGAACTCCGCCACCGTCGGGGCCGCCGCCGTCGTCCGGGCCCTGCGGGTTCTCTGGGCCGCCGTCCGGGCCGGGTTCCGGGTCCGGATCCGGCTCCGGCTCCGGATCCGGGTCGTCCTGGGGGTCCTCGTCGGGGAACTGGTCGAGGATCTCGTCCAGCCTGTCCTCGTCCAGGCCCGGTGCGTCGAAGGGGTTGCGGCGCCGCCGGTGGGGGAGGGCGAGCAGGGCGGCCTGCCGTACGTCCTCCTTGAGTACGGCCGTCCGCCCGGCCCAGGCCGCCAGTGCGGTCGCGGTCCTCGCCATCACGATGTCGGCCCGCATGCCGTCGACCTCGAAGCCGGCGCAGGTCGCGGCGATCTGCAGGAGCGCGTTGTCCCCCAGGCGGACCTGCGGCAGCAGTGCCCGCGCGGCGGTGACCCGGGCGCGGACCTGCTCCTCGTCCCCCGACCAGCGGGCGGCGAAGCCCGCGGGATCGTCCTCGTAGGCGAGCCGTCGGCGGACGACCTCCACCCGCTGGGCGGGCTCGCGGGAGGCGGCGACCTCCACGGTCAGTCCGAAGCGGTCGAGGAGCTGCGGCCGCAGCTCGCCCTCCTCCGGGTTCATGGTGCCGACGAGCAGGAACCGGGCCGCGTGCCGGACGGAGACACCCTCGCGCTCCACGTACGAGGCGCCCATCGCGGCGGCGTCCAGCAGCAGGTCGATCAGGTGGTCGTGGAGGAGGTTGACCTCGTCCACGTACAGGATCCCGCGGTGGGCGTCGGCGAGCAGGCCGGGCTCGAAGGCCTTCACGCCCTCGGCGAGGGCCCGCTCGATGTCGAGGGCGCCGACGAGTCGGTCCTCGGAGGCGCCGACGGGCAGCTCCACCATGCGGGCCGGGCGGGCGCCGCCGGGGCCGGTGCCGTGCGGGCCGTCGGGGCAGTCCGGGTCGGGTGCGACGGGCGCGCACGAGAACCGGCAGCCGGGCACGACGTCCACGGCCGGCAGCAGTGCCGACAGCGCGCGCACGGCGGTGGACTTGGCGGTCCCCTTTTCGCCTCGTACGAGCACACCGCCGACCGCCGGGCTCACGGCGTTCAGCAGGAGCGCCAGCCGCAGGTCGGTCTGGCCGACGACCGCGGTGAACGGGTAGGGCGTGCTCATGCGATGCCTTTCTCTGGGCGGATGTGTGTCTGCGTGCAGGTGCCGGCGCGGAGGTGCGGGGCGGCCGCGGGCCGTGGGCGGGCCGCAGCCGTGCGGGACCGTCCCCCGTAGGTCCTCCGTCCCTGCACCGGGGCTCCGTTGCGAACTCCGCTCCTCGGCAGCCGCGGGGCCCCGCCGGTCACGGGGCGCCCGGCGGGAGGAAGGGGAGGCCCGCCGGCGCGCCCGCTTCGATCAGGTCCAGCAGTGCACGGGTGTCGGCGTGCTCCTCGATCAGGTCGCCCAACAGGTCGAGCTGTTCCTCGCGCAGCGCGGCGAAGGAGGTGTCCGGGGCCGGTACGAACCGCCGTCCGGCGGCCGCCGCCACCTCGCGCAGGAACGCCCGGCGGAAGCCGTCCGACTCCAGCGAGCCGTGCCAGTGCGTGCCCCACACCGCCCCCACCCGGCATCCGTCCAGGAACGCTTCCCCACCCAGGACCTCGGCCACCCCGTGGTGGATCTCGTACCCGTCCACCGGCTCGCCGAGCGCGGTTCCGGTGGGCCGGGCCAGGGTCTTCTCGCGCTCGAAGCGGACGCGCACCGGAAGCAGCCCGAGGCCCTCCACCGAGCCGGCCTTCGACTCCACGTCGTCCTCGATGCGCTCGCCCAGGGCCTGGAAACCGCCGCAGATGCCCAGCACCGGGCGGCCCTCGGCGGCCCGCCGGACCAGCGCGTCCGCCAGTCCGCGTTCACGCAGCCACGCCAAAGCCTTCACCGTGCCCCGGGTGCCCGGGACGACGACCAGGTCGGCGTCGGCCAGTTCCTCGGCGCGGTCCACGAAGCGCACCACGACCCCCGGCTCGGCGGCGAGCGCGTCGACGTCCGTGAAGTTCGACATCAGCGGCACCGCGCACACGGCGACCCGCAGCACGTCCTCGCCCACGGGCGGTGCCACCACGGACTCGCGGACCGCGCCCCGCAGCGAGACGCGCAGGCCGTCCTCCTCGTCGATGCCCAGCCCGTGCCGGAAGGGCAGCACACCGTAGGTCGCCCGGCCGGTCAGCCCGCGGAGCATCTCCATGCCCGGCTCCAGCAGCGACACATCGCCGCGGAACTTGTTGACCAGGTATCCGGCGATCAACGTCTGGTCCTCGGGGGAGAGCAGCGCCGTCGTCCCGAAGAAGGACGCGAAGACCCCGCCGCGGTCGATGTCGCCGACCACGACCACCGGGAAGCGCGCGGCCCGCGCGATGCCCATGTTCACGATGTCGGTCCGGCGCAGGTTGATCTCCGCCGGGCTGCCGGCCCCCTCGCAGATCACGGCGTCATACGTGCCCCGAAGCTGCTCCAGACAGTCCGTGACGATGCCGAGCAGCTGCTCCTGCCGCCCGCCGTGGTAGCCGCGGGCGCTCATCTCGCCCACCGGCTTCCCCAGCAGCACCACCTGGCTGCTGCGGTCGCTGCCGGGCTTGAGGAGCACCGGGTTCATCAGCGCGGTCGGCTCCACCCGGGCCGCCTGGGCCTGCATCGCCTGGGCGCGCCCGATCTCGGCGCCCTCCCGGGTGACGAAGGAGTTCAGCGACATGTTCTGCGCCTTGAAGGGCGCCACCTTCACGCCCTGCCGGGCCAGCCAGCGGCAGATGCCTGCCGTGACCACGCTCTTGCCCGCGTCGGACGTCGTACCGGCGACCAGCAGTCCGCCGCCGCGCTGCGCGCCGCTCATGCGCGTCCCCCTCGTACTCGTGCCGCCAGCGTCCGGGCGGCCACGCAGGCGCCCAGGGCCAGCCACGTCACCTGTCGCGACAGCCGTACCGCCCGTTCGATGTCCGCGACCTCCACCGGGCGCCCGGCCCCGCCGTTCAGGACGGCCCGGTGCTCGACCCGGCCGCCGTAGGCCAGGGTCCCGCCCAGTCTGACGCCGAGCGCCCCGGCGAAGGAGGCCTCGACGGGACCGGCGTTCGGGCTCGGGTGCGCGGCGGCGTCCGCGCGCCAGGCGCGCACGGCTCCGCGCCGGTCGGGGCCGGCCACCACGGCGGCCAGGGCGGTCAGCCGGGCGCCGGGCCAGCCGGCGAGGTCGTCGAGGCGGGCGGAGGCCCAGCCGTAGCGCAGGTGGCGGGGGGACTTGTGGCCGACCATCGCGTCCAGCGTGTTGACGGCGCGGAACGCCAGCAGTCCGGGGACTCCGGCGGCGGCGCCCCACACCAGGGCCCCGACCACGGCGTCGGAGGTGTTCTCGGCCACGGACTCCACCACGGCCCGGGCCAGCTGCTGCCCGTCCAGGGCCTGCGGGTCGCGGCCGCACAGGTGGGGCAGGCGCTCACGGGCCACTTCGATGTCCCCGGCGGCGAGCGCGCCCCCGATGGCACGGGCCTCACGGCCCAGCGAGGTGCCGCCCACGACGGCCCAGGTGGCGGCGGCGGTCAGGGCGATACGGGCGGCCGCGGGCCGGGAGCGCACGACGCGGGCGCCCAGCGCGCCGACGGCGGCCGCGCCCCCGGCGCACAGCAGGGTGTGCAGGACGCCCCGGCCGCGGTCGTCACGCCACAGGGAGCGCTCGACTGCGGCGGCGGCTCGTCCGAAGGCGGCCACGGGGTGCCCTCGGCGGGGATCACCGAGGATCCGGTCGCCGATCAGGCCCGCCGTGGCGCCGTACGCGAAGACGCGATCGGCACGCATGGTGGCAGGTATGTCCTCACTCAGGGTCCGCGCCCTGGTTCGACGTGTCCGGCGGCGAGAGTTCCTGGCTCCCGGGGCGCACGCGCGGCGTGCGCTCTCCGGTGACAGTGGCGGGACCGCGCCGGATTCGCACCGGACTTCCTCTCCATGCCGCCGTATTGGCTCGGGCAGTCCACCACGCACCCGGAAGGCCCGTCAACTCGCCGTTGACCTGCGGTGCGGCAGGGCGGGGAGCGGGGAAAGCCGGATTGGGGAAAGCCCCCTCCGGGACGAACCCGGAGGGGGCTTTCACGTCTGGCTCGCGCTGGCGCGGGGGATCAGACGACGATCAGGTAGATCCCGTACGTCACGGCCGCCGCGACGAGCGCGAAGCACAGGTACGCGCCGCTGCGGGCCAGGGTGGCGGTGCCGCCCTGTTCGGTGGCGGCCTCGTGCTTGGACAGGCCCACCAGGCCCAGGGTGAAGAGGGCCACGAGGGCGACGGTGGCGAAGAGGCTGACCCCGAAGACGGAGCCGAGCGCTTCCCAGTCGATCTTCATACTGCCGATTCCTCTGTGTCTCTGTCTCGGTCAGACCGTGGCGGCCGGAGCTGCCGGGGTCTGCGTCGTGGCCGGGATGGTGGCCTTGAGGTCGTCGTCCGCGACCGCGGCGGTGGTGCCGGCCGCGGCGACGGTGGGCGGGACGGTGACGGCGGCGATCGCCGTGGTGACGACGCCCGGCTCTTCTGCGTCCGCCTGCTCGACCTCGTTGACGTTGTGGTGGTCGACGACCTGGCGGCGCGAGATGAGCCAGATGGCCAGGCAGGAGCCGACCAGGAAGACGGTGACGGCGGCGACGCCGACGTCACCGGCGCGCATGACGAGCTCGGCACCGGCGGAGACCAGCGCGGCGGCCGGCAGGGTCAGGCCCCAGGCGACGAACATGCGGGTCGCGGTGGACCAGCGGACCACGCCGCCCTTGCGTCCCAGGCCCGCACCCATGACCGCACCGGAGCACGAGTGGGTGGTGGAGAGCGAGAAGCCCAGGTTCGAGGAGGCCAGGATGACGGATGCGGCCGAGGTCTGGGCGGCGAAGCCCTGCTGCGGCTGCAGGTCGGTCAGGCCCTTGCCCATGGTGCGGATGATGCGCCAGCCGCCCAGGTAGGTGCCGAGAGCGATGGCCAGGCCGGCGGAGACGATGACCCAGACCGGCGGGTTCGCGTCGGGCGTGAGTGCGCCGCCGGCGATGAGGGCCAGCGTGATGATGCCCATCGTCTTCTGCGCGTCGTTGGTGCCGTGCGCGAGGGAGACCAGACCGGCGGAGGCGATCTGACCGGCGCGGTACCCCTTGGCGGAGGTCTTCTCGCCGACCTTGTCGCCCAGCTTGTAGGTGAGCTTGGCGGCCAGGTACGCGGCGACGCCGGCGACCAGCGGCGCGGCGATCGCGGGGATGAGGACCTTGGTCACGACGACCCCGCCGTTGACCGCGCCCATGCCGGCGGAGGCGACCGCGGCACCGATCAGGCCGCCCATCAGGGCGTGGGAGGAACTGGACGGGAGTCCGACCAGCCAGGTGACGAGGTTCCAGAGGATCGCGCCGACCAGCGCGGCGAAGATCACCTCTGGCTGGATGCCTTCCTCGTTGACGAGGCCCTTGGAGATCGTCTTGGCGACCTCCACGGACATGAACGCGCCGACGAGGTTGAGCACGGCGGACATGGCCACCGCGGTCTTGGGCTTGAGGGCGCCGGTCGAGATGGTGGTGGCCATCGCGTTGGCCGTGTCGTGAAAACCGTTCGTGAAGTCGAACACGAGAGCGGTGATGATCACGATCCCGAGGAGAAGCGTTATGTGCTCCATTTACCCAGGCTTCTGTTTGGCGTCAGTGGCTCGGCGAACGTAGGCAACCTGGATGAACGGAAGGTGAACTGACTCCGGCGGAGCGGTGTACGGGCACAGGGCGCGATCGAGACATTCGTCCTGATTGTTGCGCTGATTTCAGCATTAATGCACGTCAAAGCCGGGTGAACGAACCCCTCCGCATGTCCCCGACGGCGCCCGCGGCCACCCCGGCCGCCCCCGGAATGAGACCCGGATCACTCTCCCCGCGTAGACCCGGAAGGTGTGCCTCCGGTGGCTCGCCGGACTCTGCGCGACCACACTGGAACGGTGCGTACCGTGACAGCGACGGCAGCGGCCGTCACGACGACCCTCCTCGGGGCGGGCGCGGCCGCCGTGGCGGCCGGCCGGTACGCCGCCGATGCCGCCCTGCGCCCCCGGCCCGGCGTACCGCTCCCCGGCGGACCGCGGCTGAGCGTCCATTCCGCAGGCGACGGCAGGATCGCACTGACCCGCTCGCTGGCCTCCCTGCGCCCCGGCGTGTACGGCCTGGCCGCGCCCGGTGTGCACGCCGTCGTCGGCCCCGTGCTCCCGGACGCGGCCCACGACCCGGACACCGTCGTGCGCCGGCTCCTCTCCGTCACCCACGGCAGCCTGGACCCCGGCACCAGGGTCACCCTCACCCCCCAGGTGCACATCGGCGATCCGCGCACCGCACTCGGGCTCGACCACGCCGACGTGGACGTCCCCGGCGAGCTCGGCGCGCTGCCCGCCTGGTTCGTGCCGGCCGCCCGGGACACCTGGGTGATCACCGTGCACGGACTCGGCGCGGGCCGCGAGCACCCGATGGTCGTCATGCCCTTCCTGCACCGCCACCGGCTGCCCGTCCTGGACCTCGGCTACCGCGGCGACCTCGGCGCCCCCGAACCCCCCGACGGCCTCGGCCACCTCGGCGAGTCCGAGTGGCGGGACCTGGACGCTGCCATCCGCTACGCCCTGCGCTACGGCGCCCGCCGCGTGGTCCTGCACGGCTGGTCCACCGGCGCCACCATGGCCCTGCACGCCGTCGAGCGGTCGGCGCTCGCCGACCGGATCGCCGGACTCGTGCTGGACTCGCCCGTGCTCGACTGGCACACCACCCTGCGCGCGCTCGCCGCGGCGCGCCGCACCCCGGCTGCGCTGCTGCCGCTGGCGGTGCGGGCCGCCGAGGGCCGCGCGGGGCTGCGTGCCGACCGCCTCCCACCGGGCTCCGACCCCGCAGCGCTGAAGGTCCCCGTACTGATCTTCCACGGCCCGGACGACACGCTCGCCCCCTGGGACCCCTCCCGAAGGCTCGCCGCCGCCCGCCCCGACCTGATCACCCTGCACACGGTGCGCGAGGCCGGGCACGGCGCGATGTGGAACGCCGATCCGGCCGGCTACGAGGAAGCCCTGCGCCGCTTCCTCACTCCTCTGATGTGAAGGCCGTGTGACGGGCCGGGCCCTGCGGGCGGCTTGTCCCGGTCTGCACCCGGGGTAGTTGGTGGAAGGAGCCGCTTCCGTTTGGGCTTTCGGCCAGTGACGGGCGAGACTGCTTCCGTGACGTCCCGAAAGCCTGATGAGCAGTTGGCTCGCGACTCCAGACTCCGACTCGTCTCCCCGCGCTCCGTCGCCGCGGCACGCAAGGCGGTGACCGACCGTCGCACCCGCCCGGCCGCGCGCCCCCCGGCGGGTACCCCGGCCACCGCCGACCTCGCGAACCGGGCCCGGGCCTCACTCGCGGACGCCGTGCGCCTGACCCGCTGGGCGGAACGCAACCTCGGCGCGGTGGACGGCGGCCGGCCCGCCCCCACGGGAGCCCTGGCCGCCGCCGACGTCGAACGCGCCGCCGACGAGCTGGGCCTGACGCACGGCCAGATCCGGGTCGGCTGGGACCGCGCCCGCCTCGCCGGCCTGGTCGAGGTGCACGGCGGCCACGCCCGGCCCGGCTGGCGGCTGCGCGCCTGGGACCGCGACGACACCGCGGTGCTGCGCGGCTGGGTCGCGCTCTTCGACGCCTGGTCGCTCGTCCACCCGGCCCCCGCCGACATCGCCCCCGCGGCCGTCGCCGAGGTCGTCGAGGCCATGCCCCAACTGCTCTCCCTGCTCCAGCTGTCCGCCGGCCCGGTGACCGTCCCCGACCTGCTCGACCTGCTCGGACAGCGCGTCACCGAACTGCGCGACGAGCGCTGCGAGATCCCCTACGAGGCCGAGCCCGCGACGGCACTGACCTCCGCGGCCGGCTCCGCCGAAGCACGCCCCGTCCCGCTCGCCCGGCTGCTGCGCTGGGCGCTCGGCGGGCTCGCCGCCGTGGACGCCGTCACCCTCGGACCCGCCCGGGCCGCCCTCACCCCGCTCGGCAGCTGGGCCGTCTGGGTCAAACTGGAACAGATCTGCGTCGCGGCGCAGAGCCCGGCCGGGAACATCGAGCAGTCCGCCGCAGCCATGCTGCACGGCTGTGCGCGGCTCACTCCCGGACCGGCCCGCGCCGAATACCGGGCCTGGCTCGCCGCCCGCCCCGTCGGCCACGCCGTCGCCGAACTCCTCCAGGCCGCCCGCGGCGAGGACGCCCTGCTGCGCGGCCTGGCCTTCGAGGCGCTGCGCGTGGTCGGCGCCCCGGCGGAGCCCGAGGTGCGCGCCACCGTGCGCGAGCCCGCGCTGCGCCCGTACGCGCTGCTCTGGCTCGCCGAGCACGACGGCATCGACCCCGACGAGGCGCAGGACGTGCTCACCGCGGAGGAGTCGACCTGGCTCTGGGTCGACACCGCCGCAGCCATCGCCGACCACGGTGAGGCCGAGCTGCTGGCCCGCCACCTGGACTCGGCCGTCCGCACCACCGTCCCCCGGCTGCTGGACGAGGTCCGCGCGGTCGGCCACCCGCGCACGGTGCAGGTCCTGGTCGCGCTGGCCGCCGCCCATCCGGACCCGGCCCTGGCCAAGGCGGTCCGCCGGGCCGCCTTCCAGGTCCACACCGGCGGCGCCTGACTCCCGCGCTACGCGCGTACGCGCCGTGGGCCCGACCGGACCCGCGGCGCGTACCTCCCGCGGCCCTCAGGCCTGCGGCGCGTACGTACCGAAGCTCCAGATGTTGCCCTCGCCGTCCCGCGCCATGTAGTCGCGGGAGCCGTAGTCCTGGTCGGTGGGTCCCATCACGATCTCCACGCCGTGCTCGACCGCCCGCCGGTGGTGGGCGTCCACGTCGTCGACCACGACGTAGACCCCCGAGGGGCCGGCGCCCTCCATGGCCTTGTCGAAGGCCCCGCCGGTGCCCTTGCTGCCCAGCATCACCACACCGTTGCCGTAGGACAGCTCCGCGTGCACCACCGCGCCGTCGTCCCCTTCGTACACGGCGACCTGGCTGAAGCCGAAGGCCTCCGTCAGCAGCTTGATCGCCGCCTTGGCGTCGCGGTAGACCAGCGTGGGACAGATGGACGGAACGCCTGCCATGACGATCACTCCCTCTCGTGACGGTGACCCGCGTCACACAGCATGGCAGGCGCCGCCGACGGTCAGCGGAAGGTGTTGCACTGGGTCATGTCGCCGGTCCGGAAGCCCTGGTAGAACCACTGCTGGCGCTGTTCGGACGAGCCGTGCGTCCAGGACTCCGGCGTCACCCGGCCCTGGAACATCTCCTGGATCCGGTCGTCGCCGACCGCGGCCGCCGCGTCCAGCCCGTCCCTGATGTCCCGGTCGGTCAGCGTGGTGATCAGGGGCCGCCCCGTGGACTCGTCCGGAGTCCGCGTCGCGTGGTGCGCCCACACGCCCGCGTAGCAGTCCGCCTGCAGTTCGACCCTGACCGCGTTGCTGTCCGCGCCCTGCCGCCCGTCCTGGGCCCGCTGGAGCGTGCCGGTCAGGTTCTGGATGTGGTGCCCGTACTCGTGGGCCACCACGTACGCCTGCGCGAAGGGGCCGCCGCTCGCGCCGAACTTCGTCCGCAGCTCCTCGAAGAAGCCCAGGTCCAAATAGACCTGCCGGTCCGCAGGACAGTAGAACGGGCCCACGGCCGAGGTCGCTGCCCCGCACGCGGTGCTCACCGTGCCGGTGAAGAAGACCGTCGACGCCGGGGCGTACCGGCCGTTGCGGCGCGTGAACTCCTGCCGCCAGAAGTCCTGGGTGCTGTTGACCACCGCCACGAGCCGGCAGTCCTCGCGCGCGTTCGCGTCCCGCCCCGTCCGGCACGCCTGCTGCACCTGGCTGACGGAGGACGCGGCCGGAGCGGGCTCCTCGTCCCCGGAGGACAGCCCCAGCTGCTCCGGTCCGACACCGAAGAGCAGGGCGACGACGAGCGCGACGAGGCCGACGAGCCCGCCGCCGATGGTGGCCCTCCCGCCCGGGACGCGACGTCCACGCAGATCCTTGACCTCGGACGTGTCCAGATCGGCGTCGTCGTCGAACTGCATCCCGCACCGTCCTCCATCCGTGAGGCGGGCGCGGCCGCGCGGCCGCCCCTGCGGCGAGTATCGACCCGTTCACCCCGGCCTGCGCCCCGGCTCGCCCGGCCGCCGCCCCGGAAACCAGTTGCACACCCCCGGTAGAATGCCTCTCATGGCAAATCTCCTCGCGGATTAGCGGCGTCGAAGCCTCGCGTCCTGCCCCCTTCCGCCGTCCCGACCCGCCCTGGAGTATTTCCGTGATCACCGCCACCGGCATCGAGCTGCGCGCCGGCGCCCGCGTCCTCATCGAGTCCGCCTCTTTCCGCATCGCCAAGGGCGACCGCATCGGCCTGGTGGGCCGCAACGGAGCCGGCAAGACCACCCTCACCAAGTGCCTCGCGGGAGAGGGCCAGCCCGCCGGCGGCACCATCACCCGTTCGGGCGAGGTGGGCTACCTCCCGCAGGACCCTCGGACCGGTGACCTCGACGTGCTGGCGCGCGACCGGATCCTGTCCGCCCGCGGTCTCGACGTCCTCATCAAGAAGATGCGGATGAACGAGGAGCGCATCGCCACCGGATCCGGCGCCACCCGCGAGAAGGCGCTCAAGCAGTACGAGCGCCAGGAGACCGAGTTCCTCACCAAGGGCGGCTACGCCGCCGAGTCCGAGGCCGCGACCATCTCGGCCGCCCTCAGCCTGCCGGACCGGGTCCTCGGCCAGCCCCTGCACACCCTCTCCGGCGGTCAGCGCCGACGCGTCGAGCTCGCCCGCATCCTCTTCTCGGACGCCGACACCCTGCTCCTCGACGAGCCGACCAACCACCTCGACGCCGACTCGATCGTCTGGCTGCGCGACTACCTGAAGAACTACCGCGGCGGCTTCGTCGTGATCTCCCACGACGTCGACCTCGTCGAGACCGTCGTGAACAAGGTGTTCTACCTCGACGCCAACCGGTCCGCGATCGATGTCTACAACATGGGCTGGAAGCTCTACCAGCAGCAGCGCGAGGCCGACGAGAAGCGCCGCAAGCGCGAGCGCCAGAACGCCGAGAAGAAGGCCGCGGCCCTGAACTCCCAGGCCGACAAGATGCGCGCCAAGGCCACCAAGACGGTCGCCGCGCAGAACATGGCCAAGCGGGCCGAGCGGCTGCTGTCCGGCCTGGAGGCCGTCCGCGTCTCCGACAAGGTCGCCAAGCTGCGCTTCCCGGACCCGGCGCCCTGCGGCAAGACCCCGCTGACCGCCGAGGGCCTGTCGAAGTCCTACGGTTCCCTGGAGATCTTCACCGACGTCGACCTGGCCATCGACAAGGGCTCCCGCGTGGTCATCCTCGGCCTCAACGGAGCCGGCAAGACCACCCTGCTGCGCCTGCTCGCGGGCGCCGAGCAGCCCGACACCGGCCAGGTCACGCCCGGCCACGGCCTCAAGCTCGGCTACTACGCCCAGGAGCACGAGACGCTGGACCCGGACCGCACGGTCCTGGAGAACATGCGCTCCTCCGCGCCCGACCTGGACCTGGTCGACGTGCGCAAGACACTCGGCTCCTTCCTGTTCTCCGGGGACGACGTCGACAAGCCCGCGGGCGTGCTCTCCGGCGGCGAGAAGACCCGTCTGGCCCTGGCCACGCTGGTCGTCTCCTCGGCGAACGTACTGCTGCTCGACGAGCCCACGAACAACCTCGACCCGGCCAGCCGCGAGGAGATCCTGGGCGCGCTGCGCACGTACAAGGGCGCGGTCATCCTCGTCACGCACGACGAGGGCGCCGTGGAGGCGCTGGAGCCGGAGCGCATCATCCTGCTCCCGGACGGTGTCGAGGACCTGTGGGGACCGGACTACCGGGACCTGGTGGCCCTCGCCTGACCCCCGCCCCGGACGTGCCGGGAGGCGCCGGGACGCCCTCCCGGCTCTGATCCAGTTCCTTATGGATCATTCGGCTCAGGGGTGATCCATCATCTGAGTGAGACGGTCTCGTACCGTTGCGCGTCGTACGACGGCCCCGGCCGCGCCCTCGCGGGGGTGTGACCGGGGTCTTCGCGCTTCCGCGCTCCGGCCCCTGACCTGGTGATTCCCGGGTCGGCGGGCGAAGTGTGACGGAAGTCATGCAACGGAAGAGTCGATTCCGGTCTGCTCGGGTGTCCACCGCGCGGGAAATGCCGCCGTACCGACCTTGCTGAATGGGTGGCCAGGAAGCCGGGGAGGGGTGATCATGAGAAGTCCAGAGCGCACTTCCCATGAGGAGGCACGGGTGGCCGAGACTCTGAAGAAGGGCAGCCGGGTTACCGGCGCCGCGCGCGACAAGCTCGCGGCAGACCTGAAGAAGAAGTACGACTCCGGTGCGAGTATCCGGGCGCTGGCCGAAGAGACCGGCCGGTCCTACGGATTCGTGCACCGGATGCTCAGTGAGTCCGGGGTCTCGCTGCGTGGCCGCGGTGGCGCGACACGTGGCAAGAAGGCTGCTACGGCCTGACCCCGGTCCATCGGATCCAGACGCTCCAACGGCTTCAAGGCTCACACATGAACCGACGTCCCCTTCGGTGACCCCCCGGTCGGCCCTCCGGTCGACTGGGTGGTTACTGTGCAGTCACTTAGGCCGGGCTTGCGGCCGACTGCACACCGGAGGCATACGGATGGCTCTGCTCGACAAGGACGGCGTACGACTCACCGTCGACGACACGGTCGCCACGGTGACACTGACCAATCCGGCCAAGCGAAACGCCCAATCCCCCGCGCTCTGGCGGGCTTTGGCCGAGGCGGGCAGGTCGTTGCCGGGTACTGTCCGGGTCGTCGTGCTGCGCGGCGAGGGCAAGTCCTTCTCCGCCGGGCTCGACCGGCAGGCGTTCACCCCCGAAGGCTTCGAGGGCGAGCCGTCCTTCCTCGACCTGGCGCGCGGTTCCGAGGAACTGCTCGACGCCACGATCTCCGAGTACCAGGAGGCGTTCACCTGGTGGAGGCGTAACGACATCATCTCCGTCGCCGCCGTGCAGGGGCACGCGATCGGCGCCGGCTTCCAGCTCGCGCTCGCGTGTGATCTGCGCGTGGTTGCCGACGACGTGCAGTTCGCCATGCGCGAGACGAGCCTGGGCCTGGTGCCCGACCTGGCCGGCACCCAGCCGCTGGCCTCCCTGGTCGGCTACGCCCGCGCGCTGGAGATCTGCGCGACGGGCCGCTTCGTGCACGCCGAAGAGGCGGAGCGCGTCGGCCTCGCCAACCTGGTGGTCCCGGCGGGCGAGCTCGACGCCGCCGTCCGCGACCTGAGCGCCGCCCTGCTGGCCCCGCCCCGGGACGCCATGATCGAGACCAAGACCCTGCTGCGCGGGGCGCTGGCCCGCCCGTACGACGAGCAGCGCGCCGCCGAGCGCGCCGCCCAGGCGCGTCGCCTGCGGGACCTGGCGGGCCTCTCGGACTGACCCGTCGCGCGCCGCCCCCGGACCGGAAACCGCCCCGGGACGACGCCGACCGGCGTAGTCCCGGGGCGCCCGGGCGCCCGGGCGCCTACCGTGGAGCGGAGTGAGTCCGTACACGTGAAGGGACACGCGATGACCGAAAACGCATCAGGGGGCTCCCACAAGGCTCCCGGCGACCGGGGGCGCACGACCATCGCGGACGGGGTGGTCGAGAAGATCGCCGGACTGGCCGCCCGTGAAGTGGTCGGCGTGCACGCCCTGGGCAGCGGCCTCTCCCGCACCTTCGGCGCCGTCCGGGACCGGGTTCCCGGTGGCGGGAAGGCAGCGGTCAGCCGCGGGGTCAAGGCCGAGGTCGGCGAGGTCCAGACCGCCCTCGACCTGGAGATCGTCGTCGACTACGGCGTGTCGATCCGTGACGTGGCCCGGGCGGTCCGTGAGAACGTCGTCTCCGCGGTCGAGCGGATGACGGGCCTGGAGGTCGTCGAGGTCAACATCGCCGTGAGCGACGTCAAACTGCCCGACGAGCCCGACGAGGAGCCGGAGCCCCGACTCCAGTAGCCGAGAGGAGCCCGTACATGAGTATGGCGGTCGCCGGCATGTTGGCCGGCATGGCCCTGGGGTTCGCCGGCTATTTCGGTGGATTCGGCGCCTTCCTGCTGGTGGCGGCCCTCGGAGCCGTGGGCTTCGTCGCCGGCCGCTTCCTCGACGGGGACCTGGATCCCGGGGACCTGTTCCGCCGCCGCGACGACCGGCGCAGGTGAGGCGCGATGGACACCCCGCCGCAGGACGCGCCGCCGGGCCCCGCCGCGCCGCGGAGCACCGCACGGGCCACCCCGCACGCGGTGGCCGCCGCCGACCGCGGGGCCACCCGGATCGCCGACCGGGTCGTTGCCAAGATCGCCGCACAGGCCGCCCGGGAAGCGGTCGCCGCCGGCTCCGGCGCGCCCCCGCAGGCCACCGTCACCGTGCACCACGACATCGCCCGGGTCCGGATCAGCCTGGAGCTCGACTACCCCGGTGACCTCGCCGCCCAGTGCGCGGCCGTGCGCAGCCGGGTCACCCGCCGTGTCGAGGAGTGTGCGCAGATGTCCGTACCCGAGGTCGACATCGACATCGAGCGCCTGCACTCGGCGCACACCCGAACCGCCGCCGGGCGGGACCGGCGGCTGCGGTGACGGCCACCCGGTTCAGATCCGCCCGCCGCATCCCCGCCGCACTCGTCGCCCTGCTCGTGCTCGCGGTGGCGGGCCTCTTCCTGTACGACCTGGCCGCCGTACGGGCCGACCGGCCCGCCATGGCCTGGCGCCGCGAGCTCGCCCACCAGCTGGAGGTCCACACCCCGGCGGACCTCCCCGTACAGCTGGCCGGCGGGGCGCTGGCCCTGGTCGGGGCGGTACTCCTGCTGTTGGCCGTCACTCCCGGGGTCCGCAGGATCCTGCCCATGCTGGGCCCCGACCCGAGCGGGGACGCGGTAGCGGGCGCGGGCCCGCCCCTGCGCGCCGGCATCGGCCGGCGGGACGCGGCCCAGGTCCTGCGGGACCGGGCCATGGAAGTGCCGGGCGTGCGGTCGGCGCGGGTCCGGGTGGGCCGCTCCCGCGTCCGGGTGCGGGCCAGGTCGCACTTCCGCGAGCTGGACGAGGTACGGGCCGACCTCGACGCGGTACTGGCCGTCGGGATCGAAGAGCTGGGCCTGGTGCACCCGCCGCGGCGGCGCGTACGGGTCAGGAGGTGAGCGGGGTGCTCGGTACGGTGAACCGGATCCTGCTGGCGGTGGCCGGAGCCGTCCTGCTGGCGGCCGGGATCGTGCTGCTGACGGGGGTGCGCCCGCTGCGGGGCCGTACGGCGCCGCTGCTGAGCGCCGAGGACCGGCACCGGTACCTGCACGCCGAGGGCTGGGCCTGGTGGGTGCTGTGCGCGGTCCTCGCCCTGTGCCTGGTGCTGGCACTGTGGTGGCTGCTGTCGCAGCTGCGGCGATCGAGGCTGCGGGAGGTCGCCGTGGACACCGGGGACGGCGCCTTCGCCGTGCTGCGCGGGCGCGCCCTGTCCGACGCCGTCGCCGCGGAGGCCCGCGCCCTGGACGGGGTCGCCGGCTGCCGGGTCGTCCTGCGCGGGCGGCGCGGGGCGCCCGCCCTGCGGGTGGCGGTCGAGCTGGAGCCCCACGCGGTCCCCGCGGACGCCCTGGCGGGGCTGGCCGGACCGGTCCTCACCCACGCCCGGACCTCGGCGGGCCTGGCGGAACTGCCGGCGGAGGCCCGCTTCCGGGTGACGTCGCACCGGGCCCGGCGCGTCAGCTGAGGGTGCGCCGGGCCGCTGTGCGACGGGCGGGGGTGGCGACGTGCGGTCAGAAGCCGTGCCGGGAGCCGCCGTCGACCGGGAGCATCACGCCCGTCAGGTACGAGGCGGCCGGCGACAGCAGGAACGCGGCCGTGCGGCCGAATTCCTGCGGGGAGCCGTAGCGGCGCAGCGGGATACGGGACTCGTTGCCCGCGCGGGCGGCGGCGGCGTCGCCCGACAGCGCGTCGAGCTCCCGCACCCGGTCGGTGTCGATGCGGGCCGGCAGGAGGCCGACGACGCGGATGCCGCGCGGACCGAGCTCCACCGAGAGGGACTTGGCGAAGCCGGCCAGACCGGGGCGCAGGCCGTTGGAGATGGTCAGGCCGGGAATCGGCTCGTGGACCGAGCCCGACAGGACGAAGCCGATGACCCCGCCCTCGCCCAGCACCGCGGCGGACGCCCGGGCGAGGCGCACCGCACCGAGGAAGACCGATTCGAAGGCGTCCGACCACTGCTCGTCGGTGCTGTCGACGGCGAAGCCCGGCACGGGCCCGCCGACGCTGATGAGGATGCCGTCGAAACGGCCGAAGCGCTCGCGCGCGGTGGCGATGAGCCGCCCGGCCGCCGCCGGATCCGCGTTGTCCGCGGCCGCTCCCACGGCATTGGGGCCGAGTTCCGCGGCGGCTTCGGCCGTCCGCTTCTCGTCGCGACCCGTCACGAGGACCTTCGCGCCGTCGGCGACCAGTTCCCGGGCGGAGGCGAAGCCGAGGCCGCGCGTGGCCCCGGTGACGATGTAGACACGGTCTTTCAGTCCAAGATCCATGCCCGACACGCTACGCCGTCGCGGGCTCCTGTTCGGCGGCTTCGGCCCGGGCCGCGGCCTCCTCGCGATCGCGCCTCTCGCGCCGTACGAGGACCAGCCAGCCCACCGGTACCGCGGAGGCGAACAGCCACCACTGGACCGCGTAGGCCATGTGCGCGCCGATCGAGTCGTGGTCGGGGTCGGCGACGGTCTCGGGGCCGCCCTCCGCCGGAGCCGGATCGGTCAGCTCCAGGTACCCGCCGAGCACGGGCCGGCCCAGGGACTCGGCCTGCTGCTCGCTGTTGATGAGCATCACCTGCCGGTCGGGCAGGCCCTTGCGGTCCTTGATGCCGCTGCCGCCGCTCGTCTCGTCGGCCTTCAGCCGGCCGGTGACCGTGACCTCGCCCGCGGGCGCGGCCGGCACCGGTGGGTAGGCGCGCGGGTCGTCCCCGCCCGCCACCCAGCCGCGGTTGACCAGCACCACCCGGCCGTCGGCGAGGACGAGCGGGGTCAGGACGTGGAAGCCGACCCTGTCGTCGTTCGAGGTCCGCATCCGTACGACCACCTCGTGCGCGGAGTCGTACGTGCCAGTGGCGGTGACCGCGCGCCAGAAGTCGGCGCGGGGAACCTTGTGTCCGGGGGAGGTGACCTCCGCCACCGGGACCGGCTCCGCCCGCAGGTTCGCCTCGATCAGTTGGTTCTGTGCGACCCGGTGCACATGGCGGTGGTACTGCCAGAACCCGAGCTTGATCATCACGGGGATGAGGACGAGGGCGATGAGGGTGAGGCACACCCACTGCCGGGTCAGCACAAAGCGGTACACGCCCACGACGGTACCCCGGCGGACGGTGACCCCGGCGGCCGGGTGGCCTTCCGGGGTCGCGGCAGGAGGCGGAGCGGCGCTCAGACGTGGTCGACGATGCCCACCTTCCCTTCCGCACGGGCGCAGTGCCCTCCGCAGAACCACTGGCCCTCGACCTCGACGCCCTGTCCGATGATCTGGACCCGGCAGTGCTCGCAGATGGGCGCCATGCGGTGGATGGCGCAGGAGAAGCAGTCGAAGACGTGCACGGCGCCCTGCGCGTGCACCTCGAAGGACATGCCGTAATCGTTTCCGCAGACCTCACAACGTGCCATGCGCCGCATGGTGCGCACGGCGCAGCGGTGGAACAAGATCCACCCTGGTGAGTCGCTGCGCGGACACCCGGCCGGCCCAACAGGCCTCGGCCGGTCCGCTCACCGCCCGGTCATTCCCCGGCCGGGGCCACGTCCCGCAGCAGCTGCGTGAAGGCGGCCTCGTCGACCACCGGGGTGCCGAACGACTTCGCCTTGACCGTCTTCGAGGTCGCCGAGTCGGGGTCGTTCGTCACCAGGAGGCTGGTGAGCCGCGACACGCTCGTCGCGACGTGCAGGCCCGCCTCGACCGTCCGGTCCTCCAGCAGCTCCCGCTCCACCGAGGTGTCACCGGAGAAGGCGATCCGCATGCCCTGCTTCAGCGGCTTGCCGTCCTCGAACCGCCCCGGGTTGGGGTGCGGGCACGGCGGCCGCCTGCGCGAGGGCCGCCAGCTGCTTCCCCGGTAGGACGCCTGGTGGCCCACGCGGGGGGTGGCGGCCGAGTCCGACCACTCGGTCAGCGGCCGGCACTCCAGCAGGGGCAGCCGTACGCCGCCCCGCGCCGCGGCGTGCAGCGACGGACGGAAGGCCTCCGCCAGCACCCGGGCGTCGTCGAGGGCGTGGTGCGCGCGCTGCTGGACCACGCCGAAGTGCGCGGCGAGCGACTCCAGCTTGTGGTTGGGCAGCGGGAGGTCCAGCTCCTTCGACAGGGCGATGGTGCACAACCGCTGACGGACCGGCGCGGCAGCCTCGGCGCGTGCGTACTCCCGGGCGATCATCTGCCAGTCGAAGATGGCGTTGTGCGCCACCAGCACCCGGTCCGCGAGCCGGTCGGTGAGCTCCTCGGCGACATCCCGGAAGAGCGGCGCCCCGTCGAGCACGTCGCTCGTCAGACCGTGGATCCACACCGGCCCCGGGTCCCGCTGCGGGTTGACCAAGGTGTACCAGTGGTCCTCCACGTTGCCCTGGGCGTCGAGCCGGTAGACGGCCGCGGAGACTATCCGGTCGTCGCGAGCGAGCCCGGTGGTCTCCACGTCGACGACCGCGTACCCCTGTGGGTAGGCGGTCGGCCACGTCGTCTCTGCGGTCGTACGGTCGTCGAGCATGGTCACAGAGGATATCGGCACGGACCGACACCGCAGCCCCACCCTGGGTCAGCCCAGGGCCGAGACCAGGTCCGCGGCGGCCAGCTGTTCGAGCCCGCAGCCGTCAACGGGTCCCGGCGCAAACCGGCTCACGGACCGCTCCTGCGGTCCTGCGGCGGCGCCATCAGCAGGGCGGTCACCAGGGCCCGCACGGACAGCAGGAAGAGCCGCTCCGGATCCGCGGGCCGGGCCAGCGCGCGGGCCAGGGCGGGGTCGTGGGAGGCCGTGGCCGGGTCCCAGAGCTCGCTCTCGGCCGGGGACTGGGCGGGGGCGCGTTCACGGTTGCGCTCCACGAGCAGGAACCCGACGATCTGGAACTGCACGGCGCGCACCGCGTCGGCCGCCCGGGCGCCGTGCAGGCCCGCGGCGTGCACCTCGCGGACGAGGGCCTGCTGGGCGGGCAGGAACATCCGCTCCGTGAGGCCGCGTTCGTGGACCATCGCGATGAGGTGCGGGCGCTCGCGCAGTTCGCGGCGCAGGATCCGGGCCACCGAGACCATCCGCTCGGCCGGGGTGCGGCCGGCCGGGAGGATTGCGCCCATCTCCTGAACCGTCCGCTCCACGAGGGCGTCGAGCAGCGATTCGCGGTTGCCGACGTGCCAGTAGATCGACGTCACGGCGGTGCCCAGCTCGGCAGCGAGTCCCCGCATCGTGAGGGCGGCCGGACCGCGTCGTCGAACCAGGGACGCGGCGGCGTCGAGCACCTCGTCACGGGTCAGCGAGGATCTTGCCATGGCAGCCGTCCCCCGATCTGTTGCCGCGTCAGTTCTGGTGTGCGCACGGGTCTTTACCCTTCATCGGCAGCGGTGTAACTGTGTTACAGAACCGAACCGAGAGGTGGTGCGAGAGATGGCACGCGTACGGTACGGAGCGCGCACCGAGGTCGAGATCGCCGCGTCGCGCGAGAAGAGTTCCCGGCTCCCCGACATCTGGTCCACCGGCGTGGTGGCCGTCTGGGAGACCGATCCCGACGTGGTCGCCGCGGTCCTGCCGCCGCCGCTCAAGCCGACCGGACAGGCCCTGGTGCGGGCGAACATCAGCAAGGTCGACCTGCCCGGCTACCCGCTCGGCGCCGGCTCGGTGGCCGTCGCCGCCCGGCACGACGGCGTGGAGGGCTGGTACCCCCTGGTCATGCCGATGACCCACGAGCGCGCCCTGACCGGCGGCCGCGAGGTCTTCGGCGAACCGAAGAAGCTGGGCGAGGTCACCGTCGAGCGGGACGGCCTCGTCGTACGCGCGGCCCTCGCCCGGCACGGGATCGCCTTCGTCGAGGTGCGCGGCGCCGTGGACCGCCCGCTCCCACTGCCCGAGCCCACCCGGAAGACCGACTTCTACTTCAAGTTCCTTCCTTCCGTGGACGGTTCGGGCTTCGACGGGGACCCGGTCCTGGTGCACTGCGTGCGCAACGAGAAGGTCCGCAGGCTGGAGCACGTCACCGGTGACGTCGTCCTGCGCGAGTCGATGTTCGATCCGGTCGCCGACCTCCCGGTCCGCCGGATCGTGGAGATCACCATCGGCGAGAAGACCACCGACCAAAGGGGCCGGGTCGTCGAGCGGGTCAGTGCCCGGTCCCTGCTCCCGTACATCCACCAGCGCTACGACGACCCCCTCCAGCTCCTCGACGGCCCGCCGGAAGGGAGCCTGTGAGATGCGGCTCGAACCGGGACAGACGGCCGTCGTCACCGGCGCGGCGAGCGGCATCGGCCTCGCCATGGCCCGCCGCTTCGCCGCCGAGGGGCTGCAGGTGGTCCTCGCCGACGTCGAGGAGGGCGCCCTGCGCAAGGCCGCCGGCGAACTCACCGCGGACGGTGCGCAGGTGCTCGCCCGGGCCGTCGACGTCGGCGACCGCGAGTCCGTGCTCGCCCTTGCCGACGCGGCCTACGACGCCTACGGCGCCGTCCACGTCCTGTGCAATAACGCGGGCGTCGGCTCCGGCGCGGAGGGCCGGATGTGGGAACACGAGCCCAACGACTGGAAGTGGGCCTTCTCCGTCAACGTGTGGGGCGTCTTCCACGGCATCCAGGCCTTCGTCCCCCGCATGATCGCCGGCGGCGCCCCCGGCCACGTCGTCAACACCTCCTCCGGTGACGGCGGCATCGCCCCGCTGCCCACCGCCTCCGTGTACGCCGTCACCAAGGCCGCCGTGGTCACCATGACCGAGTCCCTCTACGCGCACCTCAAGGCGGAAGGCGCGTCGGTCGGCGCCTCCGTGCTCTTCCCCGGCCCGCACATGCTGCGCACCGGACTGTGGGAGTCCCACCGCAACCGGCCCGAGCGGTACGCCAAGCAGCGCCCGCGCCGGACCCCGTACCGCAGCCTCGACCAGTACGAGGCCGCGATGAAGCAGGCCGGCCGCGAGGTGGACTTCACCCCGGTCGAGGAGGTCGCGGAGCACGTCGTCGACGGCATCCGAGCCGGCCGCTTCTGGATGCTGCCGCCGAGCGAGCACAGCGACCGGCAGATCCGCGCCCGGTCACAGTCGATGCTCGACCGCGCCGACCCCGCCTACCTGGAGAGCTTCATCCTCGACTGAGGAGCGACCGCAGTGAGTGACACACCGTACGAGGACCCGTACCTGATCATCTCCTCCGACTGCCACGCGGGCCTGCCCACCGCGCAGTACCGCCCCTATCTCGCCTCCCGTCACCACCGCCGGTTCGACGAGTTCCTCGGCCAGCGCGACGCCCGCCGCGCCGAGGCCACCCGGCTGGGCATCCGCAACGAGGCCTTCGCCGAGAAGTGGTTCCACGACCACGAGGAAGGGCTGCGGGGCGGCTGGGACACCGGTCAGCGGCTCAAGGAGCTCGACGGCGACGGCGTGGCCGGTGAGGTCGTCTTCCCCGACGCGGACGCCGTCGACAGCCAGACCGCGGCCCCCTTCGGAGTGGGCCTCGGGCTCTCCGGCGACCAGGACCCCGAGCTCGGCATGGCGGGCGCGCAGGCGCACAACCGCTGGCTGGCCGAGTTCGTCTCGCAGACCCCGGAACGCCATTGCGGTGTGGCCCTGCTGCCCGTCACGGGCGATCCGGACAAGGTCGTCGCCGAGGTGCACCGGGCCAAGGAGTCCGGGCTGGGCGCGCTGATGATCCCCGCCATGTGGGTGGACCAGGCGCCCTACCACGACCGCCGCTACGACCCCGTCTGGGCGGCGGCGGCCGAGACGCGGATGCCCATCGTCACCCATTCCGGGGCCTCGCCGCGCCACGAGTACGGCGACCACCTGGGCATCTTCGTCTCCGAGGTCACCTGGTGGCCGGCCCGCCCGCTCTGGTTCCTGCTCTGGTCGGGGGTGTTCGAGCGGCACCCGGGCCTGAGGTTCGGCGTCGCCGAGTCGGGCTGCTGGTGGCTGCCGAACCAGCTGTGGTTCATGGACCGGCTCTACCTCGGAGCGCACGGCGGCAAGAAGCTCTCGCCCTTCGAGGAGCTGAAGCGGCCGCCGAGCGAGTACCTGGACCGCCAGGTGTTCGTCTGCGCGACGAACACCAAGCGGCGGGAACTGGCCCAGCGCTACGAGATCGGCGTGGACAACATCCTGTGGGGTTCGGACTTCCCGCACCCCGAGGGCACCTGGCCGAACACCCGGACCTGGCTGAAGAACACCTTCCACGACATCCCCGTCGACGAGAGCCGCCGGATCCTCGGCCTCGCAGCGGCGGAGGTCTTCGGCTTCGACACCGCGAAGCTGGCCCCGCTCGCCCGCCGGATCGGCCCCACCCCGGCCGAGCTGGGCCAGTCCCCGGACCAGGCGGCGGTGACGGCCTCCTGGGCGCGCTCGCGCGAGGTGGGACGGCACTGGCTGACCGGCCACGACTTCCCGGTACTGGGGGTCGCGCAGTGACCGGCGGCGACCGCTACACGGTGATCTCGGCGGACTGCCACGCGGGCGCCGACCTCCTGGACTACAAGCCGTACCTGGAGAAGCGCCACCACGACGACTTCGACGCCTGGGCCGCCGGTTACGTGAACCCGTACGAGGACCTCCTCGCGGACACCGCGGACCGCAACTGGAACTCGGCGCGGCGCCTGGCGGAGCTGGAGGCCGACGGCATCGTCGCCGAGGTCGTCTTCCCCAACACCATCCCGCCGTTCTTCCCCAAGGCCTCCCTGATGGCGCAGCCGCCGACGGCCGCGGAGTACGCGATGCGCTGGGCCGGCCTGCAGGCCCACAACCGCTGGCTGGCGGACTTCTGCGCGGACGCCCCGGGCCGGCGGGCGGGCGTCGCGCAGATCCTCCTCAACGACGTGGACGCGGCGGTGCGGGAGGTCCGCCGCACGAAGGAGGCAGGCCTGACGGGGGGCATCCTGCTGCCCGGCGTACCGCCCGGTTCCACGGTCCCCGAGCTGTACTCGGAGGTCTACGACCCCCTCTGGGCGGTGTGCGACGAGCTGGACGTCCCGGTCAACCACCACGGCGGCTCGGCCTCGCCGCCGCTCGGCGACGAACCGGCGGCCCGGGCCGTCTTCATGGTGGAGACCACCTGGTTCTCGCACCGTGCCCTGTGGCACCTCGTCTTCGGCGGGGCGTTTCGACGTCATCCGGGCCTCAGACTGGTCCTGACCGAGCAGGGCTCCGGCTGGATCCCCGGCGTGCTGGAGATGCTGGACTACTACCACGGCCGCCTGGTCGCGGCCTCGGCCACGGCTGAGTCCAAGTTCGGGGCGGGCCTCGCCGAGGCGATGGGCAGGGGCCCGAGCGAGGTCTGGCGGGACAACTGCTTCGTGGGGGCCAGCTTCATGCGCCCCCACGAGGTGCCGCTGCGGGACCGGATCGGCCTCGACAAGATCATGTGGGGCAGCGACTACCCCCACGACGAGGGCACGACCCCCTTCTCCCGCGAAGGCCTCCGCATTGCCTACGCGGGCCTCCCGCGGGACGAGGTCGCCGCGATGGCCGGCGGCAACGCGGCCCGCGTGTACGGCTTCGACCTGACCCGGCTGGACGCCCTGGCCGCGCAGCACGGCCCCCTGGTCTCGGAGATCGCCGAACCCCTGGCGCACGTCCCGCCCGAGGCCACCAGCCCGGCCTTCGCCCGCGGCGGCTCGGTCCGGGTCTGGTAGCGCCCCGCGCGGCACGCCGGGGCGGCTCGCTTCCGACGGACGAGCCGCCCCGGCGGGCGACCGCCGCCGTCCCCGGCGCCGGTCGGGAGGACCCCCGCGCAGCACGCCGCGCCCCACCCCGGCCGAACCGACGGTAACCTCGATGGATACCGATCGGTAACAACCTCTAGCGGCAGCCCCGAAGGCGCCTCTATGGTGCGGACATGCCGAACCTGCCCGATGTCGTGCTGTGGTCCATACCCGCCTTCGTGCTGCTCACCGTCATCGAGCTGGTGAGCTACCGGCTCCATCCCGACGAGGACGCGGCCGGGTACGACACCAAGGACGCCGCCACCAGCATCGGCATGGGGCTCGGCAGCATCGGCTTCGACCTCCTGTGGAAGATCCCGGTGGTCGCGGTCTTCACCGCCGTCTACGAACTCACCCCGCTGCGGGTTCCGTTGCTCTGGTGGACCGTCCCGCTGATGCTGCTCGCCCAGGACTTCCTCTACTACTGGCAGCACCGCAGCCACCACGTCATCCGCATCCTGTGGGCCTGCCATGTGGTCCACCACAGCAGCCGGAAGTTCAACCTCACCACCGCGCTGCGGCAGCCCTGGACCAGTGCCACGACCTACTGGTTCTACCTGCCGATGGTGGCGGTCGGGGTGCACCCCGCCGTGATCCCCTTCTGCTACGGCATCAACCTGCTCTACCAGTTCTGGGTCCACACCGAGCGCATCGGGAAGCTGCCCCGGGCCTACGAGTACGTCTTCAACACCCCGTCGCACCACCGCGTCCACCATGCGTCCCAGGGCGGCTACCTGGACCGCAACTACGGCGGCATCCTGATCGTCTGGGACCGGATGTTCGGCTCCTGGGTGGGGGAGACCGAAAAGCCCGTCTACGGACTCACCAAGAACATCAACACCTACAACCCGCTGCGCGTGGCCACTCACGAGTACGCCGCCATCGCCCGGGACGTGCGCGCCGCCCGGACCTGGAGCGAGCGGGCCGGACGGGTGTTCCGCGGCCCCGGCTGGCAGCCCGCGGACTCGCCCGTCCCGGCTCCGGCGTCAGCCGTTCCGGCTCCGGCGTCCGCGCCCGCCCCGGCCCCGGCGTCAGCCGTTCCGGCTCCGGCGTCCGCGCCCGCCCCGGCTCCGGCGTCCGCCGCCCCGGCATCCGCGCCCGCCCCGGCCGCCGTGCAGGAGACCACCGCGTGAGCACCGCTGAGTCCACCGGCCGCCCCGGCCCCTCCTGGGCCGCCGAGCGGGCGGTGCCCGGCAGGGAGCGGCTCGGCCGCGCCGCCCTCGTGTGCCTGGCCGTGGCCGCCGCCGCCGACCTCGGGTCGCTGCTCGCCGACTGGCACCTCGGGCACGTCATCGCCAAGCCGCTCCTGATGCCGCTGCTGGTGGTCCACGTGATCACGCGCGGCGCGCCCCGCCTGTTGGCCGCCGCCCTGCTCTTCGGCTGGGGCGGGGACCTGGCCCTGCTCTTCGACGCCGAGGCGGCCTTCCTGGTCGGCATGGGGTCCTTCGCCGTCGGGCACGTCTGCTACCTCGTCCTGTTCGGCAAGCGGCCCGCGAACCCCCTGCTGGGGGGCGCCTACGCGCTGGCCCTGCTGGGCACCGTCGCCCTGCTGTGGCCCGACCTGCCCGCTGACCTGCGCATCCCCGTGGCCGGCTACAGCCTGCTGCTGACCGCCATGGCCTTCCGCTCCAGCGCCCTCGGCCTACGGGCCGGCATCGGCGGCGCGCTGTTCCTGCTGTCCGACACCCTCATCGCCACCGGTGTCGCCGAGTGGCCCCAGCTGCCCCGCCCCGACTTCTGGATCATGGCCACCTATCTGGCCGCCCAGTACCTGCTGGCCACCGGAGCGACCATGCGCGAAGCAGGCGTACGGTAGGACGGTTCCACAGTCGTACAAGACTGAACGATCTCGAACCGGAGGACTGCACCACCATGCGCGCCACCGTCATCCACGCCCCGCACGACATCCGCGTGGAGGGGGTGCCCGACGCTGCGATCCAGCGCCCCGAGGACGCCGTCGTCCGCGTCCTGCGTGCCTGCATCTGCGGCAGCGACCTGTGGGCCTACCGGGGCGAGGCCGCGCGCCAGCCCGGCCAGCGCATCGGCCACGAGTTCCTGGGCGTCGTGGAGGAGACCGGCCCGGCGGTGTCGGGCCTGCGCGCCGGCGACCTGGTCGTCGCGCCCTTCATGTGGTCGGACGGTACCTGCGAGTACTGCAAGGAGGGCCTCTACACCTCCTGCGACCACGGCGGGTTCTGGGGCTCGGTCGGCCACGACGGCGGTCAGGGCGAGGCCGTGCGCGTCCCGCACGCCGACGGCACGCTGGTGAAGCTGCCCGCCGAGGCCGCCTCCGACGACCACCTGCTCACCGGCCTGCTCGCCCTCTCCGACGTCATGGGCACCGGGCACCACGCCGCCCTGGGCGCGGGCGCGCGTCCGGGCGCCACGGTCGCCGTGGTCGGCGACGGCGCCGTCGGCCTGTGCGGCGTCCTCGCCGCCAGGCGCCTCGGCGCCGAGCGGATCATCGCCCTGGGCCGCCACACCGTCCGTACGGACATCGCCAGGCTGTTCGGAGCCACCGATGTCGTCGCCGAGCGCGGCGAGGCCGCCGAGGCGGCCGTGCGCGAGCTGACCGGCGGCCGTGGCGCGCACTGCGTCATCGAGGCGGTCGGCACCGAGCAGTCCATGCGCACCGCGGTGAACATCACCCGCGACGGCGGGGCGATCGGCTACGTCGGCGTCCCGCACGGCAGTGGCACCGGCCTCGACCTCGGCGTCATGTTCGACCGCAACATCACCCTGCGCGGTGGTGTGGCCCCGGTCCGCGCCTACATTCCGGAGCTGCTGGAGGACGTGCTGAGCGGGGCGATCGACCCGTCGCCCGTCTTCGACCGTGCCGTCCTTCTGGACGAGGTCCCGGACGGCTACCGCGCGATGGACGACCGCAGCGCGCTCAAGGTGCTGATCAAGCCCTGACGGTGCCCCGGGTGCGCGAGCCGTGATCCGCGGCCGGTACGGGCCCGGGCCCGCCGTCGGGCGCGGCCGGGCCGGGCGGAGTGGTCCCCGCCCGGCCCGGCCATTCACCGCGCGGGACTACTTCACGGCCTTGAGGGCGTCCACGACGCCGTAGCCGTAGTAGCCGGTCTGGCCCCACTTGGCCTGGCAGGTGGTGGCGTTGACCAGGGTGCCCGTGGCGTCGTATATCTGCGCCGGGCAGGCCGCCTTGGCGGCCTGCGCCTTCAGCATCGTCCGGAGCTGCGACGGCGTCGCCGACGGGTGGGCGCTCTTGAGCAGCGCCGCGACGCCCGCGACGTGCGGGGCGGCCATCGAGGTGCCCTGCTTGTAGCCGTAGCCGCCGCCCGGGACGGTCGAGAGCACGCGCCCGTTGGCGTCCGGGGTGGCCGGGACCTGCCACTTGTCGCCGCCGGGGGCCGCGACGTCCACGACCCCGAGGCCGTAGCTGGAGTAGTACGAGCGCAGGCCCTTGTCGCCGGTCGCGGAGACGGTGACCACGCCCGGCAGCTGCGTGGGCAGGTCCAGGCAGACCTTCGGGTCGATGGTGCGGGTGACCGGGGTGGTGTCGTTCGGGCTGGTCGTGTCCTCCAGCGAGGCCGCCGCCAGGTCCTGGTTGGAGTTGCCGGCCGAGGCCACGTGCAGCGTGCCCTTGCGCTCGGCGTACCGGGTCGCCCGCCCGATGGCCTCCACCAGCGCCTTCTGGTCGTCGTCGGTCTTGCAGTTGAAGAGCCACGGGTCGACGTAGTAGCTGTTGTTGGTCACCTCGATCCCCTTCTCGGCGGCGAACATGAAGCCGCAGACGACCGCCTCGGTGTAGAAGAGGCTGGTCCCGGGCTCGCTCACCTTGATCGCGGCGATCTTCACGCCGGGCGCCACACCGCTGATGCCGATGCCGTTGCGCGGGGCGCCGATGGTGCCGGCCACGTGCGTGCCGTGGTCGCTGCCGTCCGGGTACGGGCGCCAGGCGCCCTCGGTGGTGTCCGCGACGCCGCCCACGCAGTTGGCGGACTGGCCCTTGGAGAAGTTCGGGGCGAGGTCGGGGTGGGTGTCGTCCACGCCCGTGTCGATGATGCCCACGGTGACGTTCCGGCTGCCATCGTTGATCTTGTGAGCCTCGTCGGCCTTGATCGCCCGCAGGTCCCACTGGTTGGGTTCGAGCGGTTCCTGCCCCTCCTGGGCCTGTGCCGCCGCCTTGGCGGCGTCCGCCTCGCTCAGCCGCTGGGTCGCGCCCTCCTCGGTGGTCTGCACGGCCGACATCGGGGCCGTCCGGGTGGCGCCGACGGACACGAACAGCCCACGCTGGGCGCGCAGCCGCTTGGCGAAGTCCGGGTTCTGGGAGTGTGCGACGACGACCCCGATCTCCTCATAGGCCGTCACCACCGTTCCACCGGCCCGCTCGACGGCCTTCTTCGCCGCCTTCACCGTGGCGTAGGCGTTCAGGTTCGCCACGTACGACAGTTCGGGGCCGGTGGCCGCGGCCCTCGAAGCCGTCGCCGTGTCCGCGGTGCCGGCCAGCGGGGCGGCGGCGGCCGACACCGAGGGCAGCAGGGCGAGCGAGGCGGTGAGCGCCAGGCCGACCGGTACGGCGAGGGCACGCCGGCGGACGGGTCCCAGATGAGCCATGGGTTCTCCAGATCATCTTGAAAAGCCGCCCGTACGCGGTCGCGTCGGGCGGGTCCATGACAAGTGAACCTAGTGCCGACGTTCCCCTTTCCGCCATCAGTTCGAGAAATCGGTCCCCGAAGAATCCAAGGGCGTTGAACCGTCCCGACACGCCGGCCGTGCCGTTGACAGAGGGGGCTCAGCGCCATCGATCCCCCCACACGGAGGTTGTTTTGTCCGTCGTCCCCACCGCACCCGCGTCACAAGGAGATCCCCCCGTGACCACCGAAGCAGCGCCGCCTCCGGGCAGCGCGGGAACGCCCCTGGCGGGCCCCACGGCAGATGAGTTCGTGAGCGTCCAGCAGAGCCCCGAGTTCGCCGAACTCCGCAGCTCCTACCGCTCCTTCGCCTTCCCGCTCACCGCGGCCTTCATCGCCTGGTACCTGCTCTACGTCCTGCTCTCCAACTACGCGGGCGGCTTCATGGGGACCAAGGTCTTCGGCAACATCAATGTCGCCCTGGTGCTCGGACTCGCACAGTTCGCGACGACCTTCCTCATCGCCTGGCTGTACGCGCGCCACGCCGCCGCCAGGCTCGACCCCCGGGCGGCGGCCATCAAGGCGCGGATGGAGGGCTCCGAATGAGCGGAACGCACCACCTGACGCCGCTCGCGGCAGGAGCCTCCGAACACCGCCCGCTCATCATCACCCTGTTCGGGCTGTTCGTCGTCGCCACCCTGATCATCACGGTCTGGGCCGGCCGCCAGACCAAGGACGCCGCGGACTTCTACGCGGGCGGCCGCCAGTTCACCGGCTTCCAGAACGGCCTCGCCATCTCCGGCGACTACATGTCCGCCGCGTCCTTCCTCGGCATCGCCGGCGCCATCGCCCTCTTCGGCTACGACGGCTTCCTGTACTCGATCGGCTTCCTCGTGGCCTGGCTGGTCGCCCTGCTGCTCGTCGCCGAGCCGCTGCGCAACTCCGGCCGCTACACCATGGGCGACGTCCTCGCGTACCGGATGCGCCAGCGGCCCGTCCGCACCGCCGCCGGGGCCTCCACCATCGTGGTCTCGATCTTCTACCTGCTCGCCCAGATGGCCGGCGCCGGCGTCCTGGTGTCCCTGCTCCTCGGCATCACCAGCGACGGGGGCAAGGTGGCGGTCGTGGCGCTGGTCGGCGTCCTGATGATCGTGTACGTGACCATCGGAGGGATGAAGGGCACCACCTGGGTCCAGATGGTCAAAGCGGTCCTGCTGATCGCGGGCGCCCTCCTGATCACCTTCCTGGTGCTCCTGAAGTTCCACTTCAACGTGTCCGACCTGCTCGGAAAGGCGGCCGAGAACAGCGGTCAGGGGGCCAAGTTCCTCGAACCGGGCCTCAAGTACGGCAAGGACGCGACCTCGAAGCTGGACTTCATCTCCCTCGGCCTCGCCCTCGTCCTGGGCACCGCCGGCCTCCCGCACATCCTGATCCGCTTCTACACCGTGCCCACCGCGAAGGCCGCCCGCAAGTCCGTCAACTGGGCCATCGGCATCATCGGTGCCTTCTACCTCATGACCATCGCCCTCGGCTTCGGTGCCGCGGCCCTGCTGGAGCGGGCCGACATCCTGGCCTCCAACAGGGCCGGCAACACCGCCGCGCCCCTGCTGGCCCAGGCCGTCGGCGGCGGTGCGGACTCCACCGGCGGGGCCGTCCTGCTCGCCGTGATCTCCGCGGTCGCCTTCGCCACCATCCTCGCCGTGGTCGCGGGGCTCACCCTCGCCTCCTCCTCGTCCTTCGCCCACGACCTGTACGTGAACGTGATCCGCAAGGGCAGGGCCACCGAGCAGGAGGAGGTGCGCGCCGCCCGCTGGTCCACCGTCGTCATCGGCGCGGTCGCCATCGGCCTGGGAGCCCTGGCCCGCGACCTGAACGTGGCCGGGCTCGTCGCACTCGCCTTCGCGGTCGCCGCCTCCGCCAACCTGCCGACGATCCTCTACAGCCTCTTTTGGAAGCGCTTCAACACCCAGGGGGCGCTCTGGTCCATCTACGGCGGACTCGTTTCGGCCGTCGGCCTGGTGCTGTTCTCCCCGGTCGTGTCCGGAAAGCCGACCTCGATGTTCAAGGACGCGGACTTCTTCTGGTTCCCGCTGGAGAACCCGGGCCTCATCTCCATCCCCCTCGGCTTCCTCCTGGGATGGCTGGGAACCGTCCTGACGAAGGAGAAGGCCGACCCGCAGAAGTTCGCCGAGCTGGAGGTGCGCTCCCTCACCGGAACGGGGGCGCACTGACATCGTCCGAACACCTGGCGTGGCCGTGTCGTAGGTCCCTACGACACGGCCGTGTCACGTCTCGTTCATTCGGGCATCACGGAACGACACATGCGTCCCGTAGTCTCGAAATAGAACGCGTGAAGTGGATCCGATGTCGCGCGTACGTCTACTTCCGGACAGGGGAGGGGGCCCACAGTGCTTCTTGACACCTATGGCCGCGTGGCCACTGACCTGCGCGTCTCGCTCACCGACCGGTGCAACCTGCGCTGCACCTACTGCATGCCCGAAGAGGGCCTGCAGTGGCTCGGCAAGTCCGATCTGCTCACCGACGACGAGATCGTCAGGCTGATCCGCATCGCCGTCACGCAGCTCGGCATCACCGAGGTCCGCTTCACCGGCGGCGAACCGCTGCTGAGACCCGGCCTGGTCGGGATCGTCGAACGGTGCGCGGCCCTGGAGCCCCGCCCCAAGATGTCGCTGACCACCAACGGCATCGGCCTGCGCCGCACCGCTCAGGCCCTGAAGACCGCCGGCCTGGACCGGGTGAACGTCTCCCTGGACACCCTGCGCCCCGAGGTGTTCAAGACCCTCACCCGCCGTGACCGGCACAAGGACGTCATCGAGGGCATGGCCGCGGCCCGCGAGGCCGGCCTCACTCCCGTCAAGGTCAACGCCGTGCTCATGCCGGGGCTCAACGACGACGAGGCCCCCGACCTGCTGGCCTGGGCCGTCGAGAACCAGTACGAGCTCCGCTTCATCGAGCAGATGCCCCTCGACGCCCAGCACGGCTGGAAGCGCGACGGCATGATCACCGCCGGGGACATCCTGGAGTCGCTGCGCACGCGCTTCACGCTCACCGAGGAGGGTGTGGACGAGCGCGGCTCCGCCCCGGCCGAGCGCTGGGTGGTCGACGGAGGCCCCGCCACCGTCGGTGTCATCGCCTCGGTCACCCGGCCGTTCTGCGGCGCGTGCGACCGTACCCGGCTCACGGCCGACGGCCAGATCCGTACGTGCCTGTTCGCCACCGAGGAATCGGACCTGCGCTCCGCCCTGCGCTCGGGCGCCCCGGACGAGGAGATCGCCCGGCTGTGGAAGGTGGCGATGTGGGGCAAGAAGGCCGGCTCCGGCCTCGACGACCCGACGTTCCTCCAGCCCGACCGCCCCATGTCCGCGATCGGCGGCTGATCAGCGCGGGCGCTCCGAGCCCTCCGGCTGCACCCACGCGTCGAGCCCGACGACGTCCTTGAGGAAACCGCGGACCCCCAGGAACTGGGAGAGGTGTTCGCGGTGCTCCTCGCATGCCAGCCACGTCTTGCGCCGCTCCGGCGTGTGCAGCGCCGGATTGTTCCACGCGAGGACCCAGACGGCCGCGTCACGGCAGCCCTTGGCCGAGCAGGTGGGGATTTCTTCGGGGGTGGGGGAGTCGGAGGAAGTCACGGCCCCACCCTAGAACGGAAGGGCGACGCCGAGCAGCCACGGGGGGAGCTGCCCGGCGTCGGTCCGTCGCTCCGACGGGGGATGCGGAGCGCGTGAGCAGTATGTCACGCAGGACCCGGTGCAGTGCACCGGAACTTCATGATTGATCTGAGCTTTTATTGAGGTTTCCCGCGTCCAGCGCCGGACGGACGGGAGCCGGGACGAAATGGGAGGGCAGCGACGGCGTCGACTCGCGGCCGGCGTTGGCGATGACCACGGCCACGTACGGCAGCAGCGCGCCCGCGACGAGCGTCACCACAGCCACCGGGCGCGATACGTTCCACAACAGCACGGTCGCGATGACCGACAGGGTCCGCACCGTCATCGAGATGACGTAGCGGCGCTGGCGGCCCCGCACGTCCTCGGCGAGCCCCATGCGCGCGCCGGTGATCCGGAAGACCTCGGCCCCGTTCCGCTTCTGTCGCTTGACCCGTTCCACGTCACTACCACCCGATCGCCGGCCGGGCGTTCCGCTGCCCGGACCCTCTCCACGGTACGCGGCCCCCGCCGCCGCGGGGACAGGGGGACCCCCAACGGTGCCGCCCGAAATGCGCGGTACGCCGGACGGGTCGAAACTGGGCCCACGTGCGCACACCGCGCCGGGAGGAGGCTGGACATGAGCTGGTTGTGGGCGATCATCGTCGGTTTCGTACTGGGGCTGATAGCCAGGGCCATCCTGCCGGGCAGACAGCACCAGCCACTGTGGCTGACCACGCTGATGGGCATCATCGGCGGGATCCTCGGCAACGCCGTCGCCGTCTGGATCGGCGTCGCCGACACCCGGGGCATCGACTGGACCCGCCACCTCCTGCAGCTCGCGGGAGCGGTCCTCTTCGTCTTCCTTGGCGAAATGGCCTACAAGGCGATGCGCGGCAGCAGTCGGCAGACGACTTAGGGGTGCGGCACACGCCGGAGGGGCCGGCCGGACCACGAGTCCGAACCGGCCCCTCCGCCGTGTGCCGTGCGGGTCCGCCTCCCGCGCCGGTCAGGCGCCGGTGACCTCGACCGCCGCCAGGTTCTTCTTGCCGCGGCGCAGCACCAGCCAGCGCCCGTGCAGCAGGTCCTCCTTGGCGGGGACCGCGTCCTCGGCGGTGACCTTCACGTTGTTCACGTAGGCGCCGCCCTCCTTCACGGTCCGGCGGCCGGCCGACTTGCTCGCGACCAGGCCCGTCTGTGCGAAGAGGTCCACTACCGGGGCCGGCTCCGCCACCTCGGCGTGCGGCAGCTCGGACAGGGCCGCGGCCAGCGTGGCCTCGTCCAGCTCGGCCAGATCGCCCTGACCGAACAGCGCCCGCGACGCGGCGATCACGGCGGCGCACTGGTCGGCGCCGTGCACCAGCGTGGTCAGCTCCTCCGCCAGCGCCCGCTGGGCGGCGCGTGCCTGCGGCCGCTCGGCGGTCTGCGCCTCCAGTTCCTCCAGCTCCTCGCGGGACCTGAAGGAAAGGATCCGCATGTAGGTGGAAATGTCCCGGTCGTCCACGTTCAGCCAGAACTGGTAGAACGCGTACGGTGTGGTCATCTCCGGGTCCAGCCAGACGGCCCCACCCTCGGTCTTGCCGAACTTCGTGCCGTCCGCCTTGACCATCAGCGGGGTCGCCATCGCGTGGACGTGTGCGTCCGGCTCGACCCGGTGGATCAGGTCCAGGCCGGCCGTCAGGTTGCCCCACTGGTCCGAGCCGCCCTGCTGCAGGGTGCAGCCGTGACGCCGGTACAGCTCCAGGAAGTCCATGCCCTGGAGCAGCTGGTAGCTGAACTCCGTGTAGCTGATGCCCTGGTCCGACTCCAGCCGCTTGGCGACTGAGTCCTTCGTCAGCATCTTGTTGACGCGGAAGTGCTTGCCGATGTCCCGCAGGAACTCGATGGCGGACATGCCCGCCGTCCAGTCCAGGTTGTTGACCAGGACCGCGGCGTTCTCGCCCTCGAAGGACAGGAACGGCTCGATCTGCGAGCGCAGCCGGGTCACCCACTCCGCGATGACCGCGGGGTCGTTCAGGGTGCGCTCGGCGGTCGGACGGGGGTCACCGATCTGACCGGTGGCCCCGCCGACCAGCGCGAGCGGCCGGTTGCCCGCCAGCTGCAGCCGCCGCATCGTGAGCACCTGCACCAGGTGGCCGACGTGCAGTGAGGCGGCGGTCGGGTCGTAGCCGCAATAGAACGTGACCGGACCGTCCGCGAAGGCCTTGCGCAGCGCTTCTTCGTCGGTGGACTGGGCGAAGAGCCCGCGCCACTTCAGTTCGTCGACGATGTCCGTCACGGTCTCTCGACTCCTTACGTTCTGTGGAAATGCCGTGCTCAGTCTAGGTGGGTCAGACGCCCTTACTCACCGAACTCATGTTGAAGTCCGGGATGCGGACAGCCGGCATCGCGGCCCGTGTGAACCAGTCGCTCCACTCGCGCGGCAGGGTCTTCTCCGTCCGGCCCGCCTCCGAGGCCCGCGACAGCAGGTCCACCGGGGATTCGTTGAACCGGAAGTTGTTCACCTCGCCCACGACCTGCCCGTCCTCCACCAGATAGACGCCGTCCCGGGTGAGGCCCGTGAGCAGCAGGGTGGCCGGGTCCACCTCGCGGATGTACCACAGGCAGGTCAGCAGCAGGCCCCGCCGGGTGTCCGCGACCATCTCGTCCAGGGTCTTGTCACCGCCGCCGTCCAGGATCAGGTTCCCGAAGCCGGGGGAGACGGGCAGGCCGGTCAGGCCGGCCGTGTGCCGGGTGGTCGAGAGTCGGGCCAGCTCGCCGTCCCGGATCCACTCGGTCGCCGGGACCGGTAGGCCGTTGTCGAAGGCCGAGACGTCGTCGCCGGAGCTGTGGGCAATGACGAAGGGCGCGGACTCCAGGCCCGGCGCGTTCGGGTCGCTGCGCAGCGTCAGCGGCAGGTCGGTCAGCTTCTCGCCGAGCCGGGTGCCGCCGCCGGGCTTGGAGAAGACCGTGCGGCCCTCCACCGCGTCCCGGGCGGACGCCGACCACATCTGGTAGATCAGCAGGTCCGCCACGGCCGTCGGCGGCAGCAGCGTCTCGTACCGTCCGGCCGGCAGGTCGATACTCCGCTCCGCCCAGCCCAGCCGTACGGCGAGCTCCGCGTCCAGCGCGGTGGGGTCCACGTCCTTGAAGTCCCGGGTGGAGCGGCCCGCCCAGGCCGAGCGCAGGCGGTCCGGGGACTTCGCGTTGAGCTCCAGGGTGCCGTTGGGCTGGTCGTGGCGCAGCCGCAGGCCGGTCGAGGTGCCGACGTAGGTGGAGACCAGCTCGTGGTTGGCGAAGCCGTACAGTTCCCGGCCGCCCGCCCGGGCCCGGGCGAAGGCCTCTCCCAGGGCCGGGGCGAAGTCCGCGAACACGGCGGAGGTGGTTTCGGCCGGGCCGTCGGTGAAGTCCGGCGAGGCCGGGGCCCCGGTGACCAGCGGCTGGGCGTCCTCGGCGGGACCCGCTCCCCGCGCGGCCGCCTCGGCGGCCCGCACCAGCGGCTCCAGGTCCTCCGCGGTGACGGCGGAGCGCGACACGACCCCCGAGGCAGTGCCCTCCTTGCCGTCGACGGTCGCGATGACGGTCAGGGTCCGCCCGCGGGTGACGCCGTTGGTCGTCAGGGCGTTGCCGGCCCAGCGCAGGTTGGCGCTCGACTCCTCGTCGGCGATGACGACGCACCCGTCGGCGGTGGACAGCTCCAGGGCCCGCTCGACGATCTCGTGCGGCTTGGTCGATCGGCTCATCGGCCGTCCTCCTGCGTGGTGTTCAGACTGTGCTGTCCCGGGGGGCGACCCCCGGACCCCCGGCGGATCCCGTGGTGATCGTGCGTGCTCATCGGCCGGCCTCCTGCGTGGTGTTCAGGATGTTCACGTCGCGGAACAGCGCGGACGGGCAGCCGTGCGAGACCGCCGCGACCTGGCCCGGCTGGGCCTTGCCGCAGTTGAAGGCGCCGCCCAGGACATAGGTCTGCGGGCCCCCGACCTTCTCCATCGAGCCCCAGAAGTCGGTGGTGGTGGCCTGGTAGGCCACGTCCCGCAGCTGCCCGGCCAGCCTGCCGTTCTCGATCCGGAAGAACCGCTGCCCGGTGAACTGGAAGTTGTAGCGCTGCATGTCGATCGACCAGGAGCGGTCGCCGACCACGTAGATCCCGCGTTCCACGCCGCCGATGAGGTCCTCGGTCGACAGTCCGCCGGGGTCCGGCTGGAGGGACACGTTCGCCATCCGCTGGACGGGCACGTGCCCGGGAGAGTCGGCGAAGGCGCAGCCGTTGGAACGTCCGAGGCCGGTCAGCCTCGCGATCCGCCGGTCGAGCTGGTAGCCGACCAGGGTGCCGTCCTTGACCAGGTCCCAGCTCTGCGCCTGGACGCCCTCATCGTCGAAGCCGACGGTGGCCAGCCCGTGCTCAGCGGTGCGGTCGCCCGTCACGTTCATGATCGGAGAGCCGTACCTGAGCTTGCCGAGCTGGTCGAAGGTGGCGAAGGAGGTGCCCGCGTACGCCGCCTCGTAGCCCAGCGCCCGGTCGAGCTCGGTGGCGTGGCCGATCGACTCGTGGATGGTGAGCCACAGGTTGGACGGATCGACCACCAGGTCGTAACGCCCGGCCTGCACGCTCGGTGCCCGCATCTTCTCGGCGAGCAGGCCGGGGATCTCCTCCAGCTCGGCGTTCCAGTCCCAGCCGGTGCCCGTCAGGTACTCCCAGCCGCGGCCGGCGGGTGGGGCGATGGTGCGCATCGAGTCGAACTCGCCCGTCGTGCCGTTCACCGCGACCGCCGTGAGCTGCGGGTGGATCCGGACCCGCTGCTGCGTGGTCGTGGTGCCCGCGGTGTCGGCATAGAACTTGTTCTCGTGTACGGCGAGCAGCGACGCGTCCACGTGCGCCACGCCGTCGGCCGCCAGAAGACGGGAGCTCCAGTCGGCGAGCAGCGCGGCCTTCTCCGCGTCCGGCACCTCGAAGGGGTTCACCTCGTAGGCGGAGATCCACGTCTGGTCCGCGTGCACCGGCTCCTCGGCGAGCTCCACGCGCTCGTCCGAACCGGCGGCCCTGAGCACCTGCGCGGACAGCTTCGCCATGGCCACGGCCTGGGAGGCCACCCTGGCGGCGCCGTCCATGGTCAGGTCCACGCCGGAGGCGAAGCCCCAGCTGCCGGCGTGTACGACCCGGACCGCGTAGCCGAGGTCGGTGGTGTCGGACCCACCGGAAGGCTTGGCGTCACGCAGCCGCCACGAGGCGCTGCGGATCCGCTCCAGCCGGAAGTCGGCATGGTCGGCACCCAGCGCGCGGGCCCGGGCGAGCGCCGCGTCGGCGAGCGCCCGCAGGGGCAGCGCGGTGAAGGCCGCGTCGATGGAATGGGGCACGGAAGTCCTCCCGGGGTCGGGGACGGTCGCCCCGATCATGTCGCGATCGGGGTGCTTGTGCCTACATCTTTCTGTAGGGACTCGACAGAGCCCGCTGCGCGGCCCTGTCGGGGGTCGATTCCCCGGACGAGCGACGCGACCTATAGGTTTTCGGTATTCAGACCGCTAGCGAAAGGGTGATCCGTTGAGCCGCTCGGTTCTCGTCACCGGAGGAAACCGGGGCATCGGCCTCGCCATCGCCCGAGCCTTCGCGGAGGCCGGCGACAAGGTCGCGATCACGTACCGGTCGGGTGAGCCGCCGCAGGCGCTCACCGAGCTCGGTGTCCTGGCGGTGCGCTGCGACATCACCGACTCCGAGCAGGTGGAGCAGGCCTACAAGCAGATCGAGGACGCGCACGGCGCGGTCGAGGTGCTCGTGGCCAACGCCGGCATCACCAAGGACACGCTGCTGATGCGGATGTCCGAGGAGGACTTCGCCTCCGTGGTCGACACCAACCTCACCGGCACGTTCCGGGTGGTCAAGCGCGCGAACCGCGGCATGCTCCGCGCCAAGAAGGGCCGGGTCGTCCTGATCTCCTCGGTGGTCGGGCTCCTCGGCTCGGCGGGGCAGGCGAACTACGCCGCCTCCAAGGCCGCGCTGGTCGGCTTCGCCCGCTCGCTCGCCCGCGAGCTGGGCTCCCGCAACATCACCTTCAACGTCGTCGCGCCCGGGTTCGTGGACACCGACATGACGAAGGTGCTCACCGACGAGCAGCGTGCGGGGATCGTGGCGCAGGTGCCGCTGGCCCGCTACGCGCAGCCCGAGGAGATCGCGGCAGCCGTCCGCTTCCTGGCGTCCGACGACGCCGCGTACATCACCGGAGCCGTCATTCCCGTTGACGGCGGATTGGGCATGGGTCACTGATCACCATGAGCGGAATTCTCGAGGGCAAGCGCATCCTCATCACGGGTGTGCTGATGGAGTCCTCCATCGCCTTCCACACGGCCAGGCTGGCGCAGGAGCAGGGCGCCGAGGTCATCCTCACCGCGTGGCCCCGCCCCTCGCTGACGGAGCGCATCGCGAAGAAGCTGCCCAAGCCGGTCAAGGTGATCGAGCTCGACGTCACCAACGATGAGCACCTGGCCCGCCTGGAGGGACTCGTCCGCGACGAGCTCGGCGGCCTCGACGGCGTCGTGCACTCCATCGGCTTCGCGCCGCAGGACGCGCTCGGCGGCAACTTCCTGAACACGCCGTTCGAGTCGGTCGCCACCGCCATGCATGTCTCGGCGTTCTCTCTGAAGTCGCTGACCATGGCCTGCAAGCCGCTCTTCCCGGCGGAGGGCGGGGCCGTCGTCGGCCTCACCTTCGACGCGCAGTTCGCCTGGCCGCAGTACGACTGGATGGGCCCGGCCAAGGCCGCCCTGGAGGCCACCAGCCGGTACCTCGCCCGCGACCTGGGCAAGGAGAACATCCGCTGCAACCTGGTCTCGGCCGGTCCGATCGGCTCCATGGCCGCGAAGTCCATTCCGGGATTCGGCGAGCTGGCCGAGGTCTGGAACACCCGCTCCATGCTGGAGTGGGACATGAGCGACCCGGAGCCGACCGGCCGCGGCGTCGTCGCCCTGCTGTCGGACTGGTTCCCGAAGACCACGGGTGAGATCGTCCACGTGGACGGCGGCGTCCACGCGATGGGTGCCTGACCCCGGGCCGCAACCGAGCATCCGTACGGCGGCGGCCGCGCTTCCCCCCGG